>NZ_AZRI01000019.1:0-4410 GCF_002895585.1 Petrotoga sp. 9T1HF07.CasAA.8.2
GCTATTAGTACCGCTCGGCTCAATACTTCTCAGTACTTACACCTGCGGCCTATCTACGTCTTGTTCTCAAACTGCCCTTACCTCTCTCGAGTGGGAAGCCTATTGTTTGGGCCCGTTTCCCGCTTAGATGCTTTCAGCGGTTATCGGTTATATGTGTGGCTACTCAGCTCCTGCTACTTGCATAACAGCTGATTCACCAGGGACATACTCACTCCGGTCCTCTCGTACTAGGAGCAACCCCCTTCAAGCTTCCTACCCCCGCAGCAGATAGGGACCGAACTGTCTTACGACGTTCTGAACCCAGCTCACGTACCGCTTTAATGGGCGAACAGCCCAACCCTTGGGACCGGCTTCAGCCCCAGGTTGCGATGAGCCGACATCGAGGTGCCAATCCACGCCGTCGATGTGAACTCTCGGGCGTGATTAGTCTGTTATCCCCGGGGTAACTTTTATCCGTTGATCGACGGCCCTTCCTCTCAGAACCGCCGGGTCACTAAGTCCAGGTTTCCCTCCTGATCGACTCGTCAGTCTCTCAGTTAAGCAGGCTTTTGCCTTTGCACTCTTCAGTGGATTTCCAACCCACTTGAGCCTACCTTCGAACACCTCCGTTACCTTTTAGGAGGCAACCGCCCCAGTTAAACTGCCCTCCTAACACTGTCCAGGTCAAGCTCTTCACTTTCTCCCGTTAGTAACCCATCGTTGTAAGGGCGGTATCCCACGGACGGCTCCAGCTGCCCTGGCGAGCAGCTTTCTCCGCCTCCCGCCTATCCTGTACATACAACGATAAGTTACAATGTCAGGTTACAGTAAAACTCCACGGGGTCTTTCCGTCTAGCTGCGGGTCCTTGGCGTCTTCACCAAGCTTGTAATTTCACCGGATCCTCCGTTAAGACAGCTCCCTAGTCGTTACGCCATTCATGCAGGTCGGAACTTACCCGACAAGGAATTTCGCTACCTTAGGACCGTTATAGTTACGGCCGCCGTTTACCGGGGCTTCAGTTCGAAGCTTGCACCTCTCCCCTTAACCTTCCGGCACTGGGCAGGCGTCAGTCCCTATACTTCCACTTCCGTGTTAGCAGAGACCTGTGTTTTTGGTAAACAGTCGCTAGGGACTTGTCACTGCGGCTCTATTAACATGATTCCTCATGCTAATAGTCCACCCCTTCTCCCGAAGTTACGGGGCCATTTTGCCTAGTTCCTTAACGAAGGTTATTCCGCTCCCCTTTGCCTTCTCAGCTCGTCTACCTGTGTCGGTTTCCAGAACGGGCAGTAAAAAAATCAACGCTACACGAGGCTTTTCTTGACAGTGTGATTATCTACCGTTGGCCTTGCGGCCTCCCCATCACGACTCCTCCTCCACCAGCGGATTTCCCTACCGGCTTCTTCGGCATCGTCGCTTGGAAGATTTGCAACCCTATCTCGGTAGCTTTACCTCCTGTGTCCCCCCTTGCAGCTCTTCTTTTACTGGTACGGGATTCTTCACCCGTTTTCCATCGGCTACCCCTTTCGGGTTCACCTTAGGTCCCGACTTACCCTGGGCGGACGACCCTTCCCCAGGTAACCTTAGACTTTAGGGGTGGGAGATTCTCACTCCCATTTCGTTACTCATGCCTGCATTCTCTCTTGTGCTTCGTCCACATAACCTTCCAGTTACGCTTCTCCCTCGCACATTGCTCCCCTACCTATAGCCTTTCGGCTATACCGTAGCTTCGGTGCGCGGCTTTAGCTCCGTTACATTTTCGGCGCAGTCCTCTTCTACCGGTGAGCTGTTACGCACTCTTTTAAGGATGGCTGCTTCTAAGCCAACCTCCCGGCTGTCTCAAGAGGTCCACTTCCTTTCACACTTAGCCGCTTCTTCGGAACCTTAGCTGTCGGTCTGGGCTCTTTCCCTCTCGACCATGAAGCTTATTCCCCACAGTCTTTCTCCCTGGTATCCAGTTATGGCATTCGGAGTTTGATTGGTTTCAGAGGTCTACCCCCCTACGCCATTCAGTGCTCTACCTCCATAACTCTTCTTCCAGAGGCCGTGCCTACACACGTTTCGGGGAGAACCAGCTATCCCCAGGTTCGGTTAGCTTTTCACTCCTACCCACATGTCATCCGAGGATTTTTCACTATCCACCAGTTCGGACCTCCACTTGGTTTTACCCAAGCTTCATCCTGCACATGGGTAGCTCACCTGGCTTCGGGTCTATTTCCAGTGACTTGCGCACTATTCATACTCGGTTTCCCTTCGGCTCCACCTACCGGCTTAACCTCGCCACCGAAAATAACTCGCAGGCTCATTAATCAAAAGGCACGCGGTCACTTTCGCTCCCGCTTCCTGTAGGCATACGGTTTCAGGTTCTCTTTCACTCCCCTCCCGGGGTCCTTTTCACCTTTCCCTCACGGTACTATTCCACTATCGCTCAGCTGTCCTCTTTAGCCTTGGATGGAGGTCCACCCAGCTTCACGCAGGATTCCTCGTGTCCTACGCTACTCGGGTTAACAGCAGTCGAATCTATATACTTTCGTGTACAGGACTTTCACCTTCTTCGGTAGGCCTTCCCATGCCTTTCCACTTCGTATATATATCCAACCCCCTATCTGGCAGTTCGGGTAGCTGTTACCCACAACTCAGTAGCAACAACGCCTGCCCGCTTTTACATCGCTACTGTTTGGGCTCTTCCCTTTTCGCTCGCCGCTACTAGGGGAATCTCGTTTGATTTCTTTTCACCGGGTACTATGATGTTTCACTTCCCCAGCTTCGCCTCCTGTCTCCAGGATGCCTTTCGGCAGGTTTCCCCATTCGGATATCTGCGGATCTTCGCTCGTTTGCAGCTCCCCACAGCTTTTCGTAGCTTACCACGTCCTTCTTCGCTTCCAGCTGGCTAGGCATCCACCGTATGCCCTTCTCTCTTTGGACGTACTCTATGCACTTGTCAATGAGCTTTCTTTCTCCTTAGGATTGGTNNCTCTCTCAAAAGTAGATAGAGGAGGTAGAAACTTTGTAATCTCCTTAGAAAGGAGGTGATCCAGGCGCACCTTCCGGTACACCTACCTTGTTACGACTTCGCCCCCCTCGCTAAGCCCACCTTCAACAGTACCTACCGTACTGCCTTCAGGTGTTCCCAACTCGGGTGGCGTGACGGGCGGTGTGTACAAGGCCCGGGAACGTATTCACCGCAGTTTGGCTGACCTGCGATTACTAGCGATTCCAGCTTCATGTAGGCGGGTTTCAGCCTACAATCCATATTACGGAGAGTTTTTCCGGATCCGCTCCACCTTCCGGCTTCGCTTCCCTTTGTCCTCCCCATTGTAGCACGTGTGTCGCCCAGAGTATAAGGGGCACGCTTATCTGACGTCATCCCCTCCTTCCTCCGCCTCGTCGGCGGCTGTCCAATTAGTGTCCCCAACTTTACTTGCTGGTAACTAATTGCAGGGGTTGCGCTCGTTGTGGGACTTAACCCAACACCTCACGGCACGAGCTGACGACGACCGTGCACCACCTGTGTAACCTCCTACCTTACGGTAGGCCAGTAGATTTCTCTACCTTCAGTTACATGTCAATCCCTGGTAAGGTTCTTCGGTTAGCTTCGAATTAAACCACATGCTCCACCGCTTGTGCGGACCCCCGTCAATTCCTTTGAGTTTCATCCTTGCGGACGTACTCCCCAGGTGGCTCACTTAGCGCGTTCGCTTCAGCACAGAGAGTCTTTCGCTCCCTACACCTAGTGAGCATCGTTTAGGGCCAGGACTACCCGGGTATCTAATCCGGTTTGCTCCCCTGGCTTTCGGACCTCAGCGTCAGCTGTAGCCCAGTAGACCAACTTCTTCACCGGCGTTCTTACCTGTATCTGCGGATTTCACCCCTACTCAGGTAATTCCGTCTACCTCTGCTACGCCCAAGATGATCAGTTTCATCCGCAAGCCGATCGTTGAGCAATCTTTTCACAGATGACTTGATCACCCGCCTACGTCCCCTTTACACCCAGTAATTCCGGGCAACGCTCGCCCCCTACGTCTTACCGCGGCTGCTGGCACGTAGTTAGCCGGGACTTTTCCTAACCTACCTTCTTCTGTAGTGTGTCCACTACCCTTTTATTCGATTAGTTCAGAAGTTTACATCCCGAGGGACTTCTTCCTTCACGCGGCGTCGCTGGATCAGGCTTTCGCCCATTGTCCAAGATTCCCCACTGCTGCCTCCCGTAGGAGTAGGGCCCGTGTCTCAGTGCCCTTGTGACCGTCCATGCTCTCACACCGGTTATCCGTCATCGGCTTGGTAAGCCTTTACCTCACCAACTACCTGATGGATAGTAGGTCCATCCTAAGGCTGTCTACCACTTTCCCCTCTCGGGCTTATCAGAGTTTACCTACCGTTTCCAGTAGCTATCTCTGTCCTTAGGGCAGGTCCCTACCTTTTACTCCACC
>NZ_AZRI01000020.1:0-18243 GCF_002895585.1 Petrotoga sp. 9T1HF07.CasAA.8.2
TCCCCGCCCATAAGGAAAGGTTTGATAAGCCATCGCCCCGCTCCCCACCCATAAGGAAAGGTTTGGTAAGCCATCGCCCCGCTCCCCACCCATAAGGAAAGGTTTGGTAAGCCTTCACCCCGCTCCCCACTTCAGCCTTTCAACTTTTGTTTTAGGTATTCTAAAGCTAATATATATCCATAGAATCCTAGTCCAGATATGACCCCATCGCATGAGGAAGAGGTAACAGATGTTTGCCTAAAACTTTCCCTTGCCATGATATTTGTTATATGAACCTCCACTTTCGGCACATTTACAATTTCCAAGGCATCTCTTATCGCATAAGAATAATGTGTATAAGCACCTGGATTGATTATTAAAGCTTCAAAATCCAATTTTTGAATTCTATCTATGATTTGGCCTTCTGAGTTTGATTGAAAAAACTCCACATCTATACTATTATTTTGTGCAAAATGGTTTATCTGGTCTTTTAAATCTTCGTAGGTTTCAGTTCCATAGATATCTTTAGGACGTTTCCCCAACATATTCAAGTTAGGACCGTTTATTATCAGAATCAAAAGATTTCACCTTCTTTTATTGTGATTTCTTCTATTATAATATTTCCTGGTGACTTTAAAATTGGCATTTTTATTTTTTGATTTGCCCCTATTTTTTTGTCATTTGATAAATAATAATATATGTCTTTTTCATCTATTTGAATGTTTCTAACTTTTTCAGGAACAAGTGCTTCTAATGTATCTTTAATTTCTAGATAATCTTTTTCTTCCAAATATTTTTTCTTGTAAAAAAACTCTATTTCTTTGATCAAACCCCATCCAACCGATAACCCATGTGCGATTCCTGTAGTGGCTTCAAAAGCGTGACCTAAAGTGTGTCCAAGATTCAAACAACTTCTTAACCCCGTATCTTTGAAATCTTGTTCCACTATACGAAGTTTTTCCTCTATGGATCTCTTAATAAAAAAAGATAATTTATCTAGATTCCTATTAAGTATTTCTTGCAAATTCTCTTTAAAATACTCATAAAAATCATTCCCTGAGATCAATGCCATTTTATAACCTTCGATTAAACCTTCTATGAATGTTTCTTCATCTAAGGATAATATCGAAAGTGGATCTATAACCACTTCTTTGGGTAGGTTTATTGTTCCAACGACATTTTTATATTTTTTGAAATCTATTCCATTTTTTCCCCCTATTGCGGCATCGATCTGAGAAAGAAGTGTGGTAGGGTAAAAAGAAAATTTCATTCCTCTTTTGTAAGTGGAGCCAACAAAACCCGTAAAATCGGTTATAGTTCCTCCGCCAATCCCAAGAAGCAAATTATCTCTAGAGACATTGTTTTCAAGGAGATATTCGTAAGCCCTTATTACAAGAGAGATGTCTTTTGTTTTTTCCCCATTTGGTAAGACAAGTTTTTTCTGTGGCAGATATTCTCCGTATAGTTCATTGACCTTTTCGCTGGTAAAAACTATCGAATCTGAGGGGAGAGACTTTAGGCTCCCTGCATTTATTGATACTTTTTGAAAAGATGAATCTATTTCAGCAGTGTTTTTGATATCGTATTGGTAGAGAATTTTGGCAACCGATTCCCATTCGGTTAAATTTGTGATATCTACCGTTTTGAATTGTTCATACAATTCTTTTCGATCTTGGTATATCTTTATAATATTTTCTTTGTTGTTTGCTAGAAGGGGCCTATTTTCTAAACTTACGCGATCTTTAAGCTTTTCAGGATCCACTTTCAGGTATAAGGCATTTTCTTTTTTCAATATGGCTCTGTTTTTAGGGTTTAAGATTATTCCTCCTCCAGTTGATACAACTAAGGATTGAGTATTTTCAGCTAATTTTTCGAGAATGTCGTTTTCCAGTTTCCTGAAGTATTCTTCACCGTATCTTTCAAAGATGTCTTTTATTTTAAGATTTTCGTTTTTTTCGATTTCTTCATCTATGTCGATATGAGGTATGGAAAGCACTTTTGAAATCTTTTTTGCGAGGGTCGTTTTACCTGATCCCATCATTCCTACCAAGAAGATTTTCATAGAATATCACCTTATTTCTTGAAATATCTATCTTTTATAAGTTCAATGTTGTCGTTTCCAAATCCGTCTATAATTTCTTCCATTAATATAATAGCAAGGGTACATTCTGTTATTACCGTCGCTGCAGGAATTACAACAGAATCAGATCTTATGTAAGGTGCTTCTTTTGGTTCTTTGGTTTTAAGATCAACAGAAGGAAGAGGATTTGCAAGTGTAGAAATAGGTTTGAAGTAGGTAGTAACTATTATATTTTCTCCATTAGTTATCCCTGCTTCTATGCCACCTGCGTAATTCTTTGTTCTGTGTATAATACCATCTTCAACTTTGAAAGGATCTTGGAATTCAGATCCAGGGATACTCACATCTTCTTTGCCTATAAAAACCCCTTTCACAGAAGGGATCGACATAAAATATTTTCCTATTTTTGAATCAACTCTGTTCAAAACATCGGCATAACTTCCCAATCCAGGTTTCACATTTGTGGCGAATGTTTTTACACTGCCTCCCAAGGTGGTTGCTTTTTTTAGGGCATTTTCTTTTATTTCTTCCATCATTTTTTCAGAAATATCTTCAAAAGGACATTGAACTTCCGATTCATTTCTTTTTTGAATATAGTAAGTGAAATCTTTTTGGATTTCTTCGAACCTTTCTTCTTCAACACTGACTTTTCCGATCGATTTTACAAAACTCATCGTTGTAATACCGAAATTTTCAAGAAATTGTTTGGCAACGCTCCCTATCGCAGTGAGTACACTTGTCCAGCGCGCGCTGTTTCTTTCCGTGTATATATTCAAGTCATCTAATCTGTATTTATACCAACAGGAATAATCCCCATGTCCAGGCCTTGGAATATGTCTTTCTTCTTTAATGGGATTTTTTGCTTTGTTGTTTATAATTAAAACCAATGGAGCTCCAGTAGTTATTCCCTCCCATAATCCGGAAACGATTATTACTTCATCTTTTTCTAATTTCATCCTGTTCCCACGGCCGTACCCTAACTGTCTTCTTCTTAGGTCTGTGTTTATTTTTTCTATATCTATCTTTAACCCTGCTGGTATTTCTTCTATTAATCCAATCATCTGTGGACCATGTGAATCTCCAGCTATCTTTACTTGCATTTTATTCACCTCGAGCAAAAGTTTTAAAAGTTTCATCGAATATTTCTGGTGTATAAATCTGCCAAATCTTCAAATTTTCAATTGCTTGATGGTACCAAAAAGTACGTCCATCTATACATTTAATATTGCTTTCTTTTGCAATCTTTTGGAGAGGGGTATTATTGTAAACAATATCGTAAATTAGAGATAGATTGGAAAGATCGCTAACTTCTAAATTAAATGATTCTCCAAACATTCCAATAGAAGTGGCGTTTATGAAGGTTTTAGAACTAAGGATTATGCTTTGTAGGTGGTCAAAAGATTCTATTTTTATATCTATTTTTGACAAGAAAATCTTTCTTAATTTTTCTGCTCTTTCTACCGTTCGATTTACAAGAAACAACTTTTTTATACCCATTTTGTACAAAGCGTAGATGATGGATTTACTCGCACCACCCGCTCCAACTAAAAGTACTGGTTCTTGCAGCATCGATGATTTTAACGAGTTATAAAAGCCTTTCCAATCTGTGTTGTAACCCTTATTGTTGAAAATACAGTTAACCGCATTTATTTCTTTGGCTTCTTCAACAGGTTCGACGTATTTAATCACTTTTTCTTTGAATGGAACCGTAACGTTGAGTCCATGGTAAGAATCAATATATTTGTTAATTTCATCATCAAAATTATCAGGTGCTATAACAATATCTTCATATACAGCATCGATATGAGCTTTTTTAAAGTATTCATTAAAAACCCTTTTTGATAAGCTTTCTTTGTGAGGGTATTCTAATAATCCGAATTTTTTCATCATATACTCCTTATCTTCTCAAAAATCTCTGTAAATTCCGGGAAAGATATATTCACGCATTCAAAATTATCAATTTCTATTGGATTATCTGCGATCAATCCGGCTATAGCAAGTGACATGGCTATTCTATGATCGTTGTAACTTTCACAAGTACAGTTTCCTCGTATTTTCTGATTGCCAATTATATCAAAACCATCTTCTTTTTCTAAAATATCTATGCCTAATTTTTTTAATTCTCTGGTGATTGCTCTTATTCTGTCTGTTTCTTTGTAACGTAATTCTTTTGCGTCTTTTATAGTTGTTTTCCCTTTCGCTTGGGTAGCAGCTATCGCCAGTATAGGGATTTCATCGATAATCAAAGGAATCATCTCACCTTTTATTTCAACACCTTTTAACGAACTACTTTTTACGAGTAAATCCCCAACTGGCTCATTGTTTAATGTTTTTTCGTTGATTATCTTTATATCCGCTCCCATCATCTTCAACACGGATAATATGCCAGTTCTAGTTGGGTTGATTCCCACATTTTTTATCAATAACGTCGAGTTTTTTGTTATAAGGGCAGCAACTATGAAAAAGGATGCGGATGATAGATCACCCGGTACAAAGAACTCCCGACCTTCAAGATTTTTAGTGAGACCTCGGATAACAACAGTTGTATCTTTTTGAGCGATATCAGCACCAAAATATTTTAACATCCTTTCAGTATGATCACGAGATTTGGCGGGTTCTATTACTTGAGTTTCTCCTTTTGCATACAAACCTGCCAACAAAATTGCAGATTTAACTTGGGCGCTTGCAACTGGAGTTTTATAAACAAGGGGGGATATATCTTTCGTCCCCAATATTGTGATGGGAGCAAATTCGCCATTTTTCCTGGCAAAAAAACGTCCACCCATTTTACTTAGTGGATCTATGACTCTTTTCATAGGCCTTTCCCTCAAAGAGTCGTCCCCTGTAATTACACTGTAAAAATTTTGAGCCGATAATACACCCATCATTAAGCGCATTGTGGTTCCAGAGTTTTTTGCGTTTAGAACGTTTGATGGTTCAATGAAATTATCTTTTCCCTTACCCTCTACAATTACCTCATCTTCGCTAATTTGTTTAATATCGGCGCCTATTGAATTTAATATATTTAAGGTGCTTAAGGTATCTTCAGAGCTTAAAAAGTTGTGTATTTTTGTCTTGCCTTCAGCAAGAGAGCCAATGATTAGCGCCCTATGAGATATTGATTTATCACCTGGTAGGGTGATCTCTGTATTTATATTTTCTGTTGGAGTTACTTCAATTTTCATCTTTTCCTCCCAATATTGAGTTTTTTGCCTTTACAACTCGAATTTACTTATTTTGATCATATCATCTTTTATTTCGTTGTATTTATCTTCGATTAAATTCTTCTTGAAGGCATTTAACTCTTTTTCAAAGTTCTCAATTGAATCTAGTATATTCTCCTTGTTTTGTTTGAATATATCGATCCACATTTGGGGATCGCTTTTTGATAACCTTGTTGTGTCTTTAAAACCAGATCCGACTAATTTTAGATAATTTTCATTATCTTCTTTTAAATTCATCAGAGTTTTTACTAGATAATAAGCAATTATCTGCGGCAAATGACTTGTTGTTGAAAGAATTTCATCGTGAGTTTTAGCATCTATTATTATTGGAATGGCTCCGATTTTTGTGATCAACCTTTCAAACTTATTAAAATATATTTGGTCACAATTAGCACTTTTTATCAATACATATTTTTTGCCTTTGAATAAATTCGCCTTGGCGTTTAATGGACCAGACTTTTCTGATCCTGCCAATGGATGACCTCCTATGAAATTGACCCTTTTGTTTTTAAAAGTATCAAAGAGTTGCATAATTTCATATTTAGTACTACCCACATCAGTTACAACTGTATTTTCTTTTACTAGACTAATTGTATCATGTAAAATACTTTTTATACTTTCTACTGGCGTTGCAAAAATTATTAAATCCGCTTTTGAAATTTCTGATATTTTGGCAGGTTCATCGATGGCTCCTAACTTTAAAGCTTCTTTTAAAGAGTTACTATCGATATCGTATCCAATGATATTTCTTACTTCTTTTGTTTCTTTAAAGGCTAGAGCTAATGAAGTTCCAACCAATCCAGTGCCAACAATTATTGCGGTGTCGAATAACATTAATCGTTCCTCCCAATAACAACGTTGTTTGTGTCTCAGGCTAAGATTTTACTGTCTATTTCTAATAAGGCTTTTATTTGATCCATTAATTCACTGAATTGCTCAAAATTTAGAGATTGCTTACCGTCAGAGAGAGCGTTTTTAGGATCCGGATGGACTTCAATTATTAACCCATCAGCACCAGCTGCTACAGCAGCTTTTGATAGAGGAGCGACGTACCTCCAATCTCCACTGGCGTGACTTGGGTCGATTATAATAGGTAAATGGCTGTATCTTTTGATTACAGGTATTGCACTGATGTCCAAGGTATTTCTGGTTTCATCAGTAAATGTTCTAATTCCTCTTTCACACAGTATAACTTGGTTGTTCCCTTCAGAAATAATATATTCTGCTGACATTAAAAATTCTTTGTATGTAGCTGATAGACCCCTTTTAAGTAAAACTGGCTTGTTGAGCTTACCTACTTCTTTTAAAAGCGCAAAATTTTGCATGTTTCTTGTTCCTATCTGTAAAACATCAGCATATCTTGAAACCAACTCGACCTCTCTGGTGTCCATAACTTCTGTAACTATCTTTAGACCAGTTTCTTCACTTACTTCTTTGAGAATTTTTAATCCTTCTTCTTTTAAGCCTTGAAAAGAATATGGAGAAGTTCTTGGTTTATAAGCTCCACCTCTTAGGAATTTAACCCCTTTCTCTTTTAAGAATAGAGCGGTTTCTAAAACCTGTTCTTTACTTTCTACTGCACAAGGTCCAGCAATCGTTAAAAAATTTTCTCCTCCTATTTTTATCCCTCCTATGTCGTATATTGAATCTTTAGATTTGAATGTTCTACTTGCTAATTTGAAAGGTTGAGTTATCTCTACAACCCTTTCAACCCCCGGAAATGTTTCAATGTTGCTTAAAATGTATTCCCTGTCACCTTCCCCTACCACCCCAACAATCGTGTGATTTTCTCCTTTATCAGGATGAGCTTTAAAACCTACTTCTTCCACCTTTTTAATGACATTTCTAACTTCTTCTTCTGTTGCATTTTCTTCCATCACGATCACCACTAGAATTCACCTCCGAATTTTAAAAATTTTTTATCGCCCTGTACCCCTTTAAAGAGCAAAATCTTGTTGCTAAAACTGTTATAAAAAAAATAGGTGTCTACTAAAAGAGTAGACACCCATTTTGGAATCTTTGTGGACTATGTTTTCATACGACAAAACAAAGCCACCAAAATGGGTGTCTTGCTAAAATACCAATAATATTTATTTTCATTTTCGATTAAGACCTTTGTAACCATTTGTGCTCTCTCCTCAACTTTTCTTTAAATTTATTTTATCAAGAAAAAATATTTTTGTCAACTAAAAAAGCGAATTTTTCTCTATAATTCAAAATTAATAGGCTTAAAAGTATACACTTCTGTAAAATAGACTAAATGAAAAGGTGCTAAAATTTTTTATGAAGTATAGATTTAAAATGCTTATTTACAAAGTAAATGGAGGTGAATAGTCATGTATTATACTACTATGTTGTTGTTGATACCACCATTGATATTAGCTATCTGGGCTCAAGCAAGAGTTAGTAGCACTTTCAACAAATATTCTCGAGTAAAGGCATCAATTGGCGAGCCAGGCTATATGTTTGCCAGAAGATTACTTGATTCCGTTGGGTTATATGATGTTAAAGTCGAAAGAGTAAGAGGTACTTTGAGTGATCATTATGACCCTACTAACAAAGTTTTGAGACTTTCTGACTCCACTTATAACAGTTCGTCTATAGCGGCATTAGGAGTTGTGGCTCACGAAGCAGGTCATGCTATACAACATGCTAAGGGTTATAAACCTTTAATTCTCAGGAATCTGGCTGTGCCGTTGGCAGGTTTTGGTTCTAATATGGCGTGGATTATATTCTTTATTGGACTTATTTTTTCTACACCTTTCTTACTGAATGCAGGAATTTTCTTGTTCCTTTTCGTGGTTTTATTTTCAGTTATAACGTTACCAGTTGAGTTCAATGCAAGTAGTAGGGCTTTGAAACTTTTACCCGTTATGGGCATGTCTAAAGAAGAAGTATCAGGTGCAAAAAAGGTGTTATCAGCCGCTGCGTTGACCTACGTGGCAGCTGCGTTGATGTCGATCGCTCAACTTTTGAGAATGCTGGTGTTAGCTCGTTCAAGAAATTAAGGTATATCTTCTATGGTTTGCAAAAGATGGATACTGTATGGGCGAGTTCAAGGTGTTGGATTAAGACATTTTTTAAGAGTGCATGGAGTAAGGCTTCAACTTGAAGGGTACGTTAGAAACTTACCCGACGGTTCGGTTGAGGTGGTTGCACAAGGAGAAAAAGAAAAAGTTTTGAAACTAAAAACTATCATCTTACAAGGAAATGGGTTCAGTAGATTAGAAGATGTTCAAGAAGAAGATTTCCCCATAGGGAATTATGGAAGTTTTCATATAGAGTATTAAACCAAAATAGAGGCGAGTAGCCTCTATTTTTTTCACCATACTTTCAAACTTTTAGTAAATCTTTTTATTTCTTTAAGCAACTTACCTTTGTCATCACTGTTTTCATCGATTATTTTTATTAGGGCACTTCCCACAATTATTCCATCGAAGTATTCAATAATATTTTTAGCCTTTGTCGGGCTATCTATTCCAAAACCGATAGCTAAAGGTATATTAACATACTTTCTCACTCTTTGTGAATACTCTTTCAAATGCTCCATAGGTGCTTGGCTATCCCCTGTTACTCCCATAATAGATACACAATACAAAAATCCAGAACATACCTTAGAGATTTCTTTTAGTCGCTCTTCAGAGGTATTTGGAGCAACTAGTAAAATAGGATCGATACCGTTTTCTTTTATTTTTGCGTAAAATTCTTCTTCTTCGTCAAAAGGCAAATCTGGAATTATTACCCCAGAGATGCCAGTATTTACGGCGTCTGTTATAAAATTGTTGATACCATAATTGAGAATTGAGTTGTAATAACCCATTAAAACGAGTGGGCAAGTAACGTCTTCTTTGATTTCATTCAAGGTTTCAAAAATTTTTTTAAGGGTAACCCCGTTTTTTAAAGCTTTTTGACTTGCTTTTTGAATTATTGGCCCATCGGCTAAAGGATCGGAAAAGGGTATCCCCACCTCGATAATATCAACACCATCTTTGTTCAATTCTAATATAATTTCTTTTGTAGCCTCTAAACTTGGATCTCCGGCTGTTACATAGGTGATTAAAGCCTTTTTATTTTTAAAAGCCTCACTTATTTTGCTCATTCTATTACCTCCCTACCAAGCTTTCTATAAGAATCGACATCTTTGTCTCCTCTTCCAGAAAGATTTATCAGCATGATTTTATCTTTATCGAGTGAAGATGCAATTTTCATAGCGTAAGCGATTGCATGAGAACTTTCAAATGCTGGGATGATTCCCTCCAATTTCGTTAAGAGTTCAAAACCTTCCAACGCTTCTTCATCTGTTATTGATACATACTGAGCTCTTCTTTCATCGTGTAGATAACTATGTTCAGGTCCCACACCCGGATAATCTAAACCTGCAGAAATAGAATATGCAAGTTGAATTTGACCATCATCATCTTGTAAGACGTAAGATTTACTCCCGTGAAGGACGCCTATTTTCCCCGCAGTTAAAGAAGCGGCATGTTGGCCAGTTTCTAATCCTTTTCCTGCAGCTTCCACTCCTATCAATTCAACATCTTTATCTTCTATGAAAGGGTAGAATATACCCATAGCGTTACTACCTCCACCAACACATGCAACTATATAATCAGGCAGCCTTCCTTCTTTTTCTAAGATCTGATTTTTAGATTCATCACCAATAACCCTTTGAAAATCTCTAACTATTTTAGGGTAGGGATGTGGCCCTACAACAGAACCTATAACGTAGTGCGTATTTTCTACGTTTGTAACCCAGTCTCTAATAGCTTCATTTATGGCTTCCTTTAAAGTTTGGCTACCGCTGTATACAGGCACTACTTTTGCTCCCAACATCCTCATTTTGTATACGTTGAGGGCTTGTCTTCTGATATCTTCTGCCCCCATGTAAACTATACATTCCAACCCAAATCTAGCTGCAGCGGTTGCTGTTGCCACACCATGCTGGCCTGCACCAGTCTCTGCTATTATTCTTTTTTTATTCATTCTTTTTGCAAGTAATACTTGCCCCAACGCGTTATTAATTTTGTGCGCCCCCGTATGGTTTAAATCTTCTCTTTTTAGATATATCTTTGGACCATTAAGGTATTCGGTGAATCTTTCAGCAAAATATAAAGGGGTGGGCCTTCCACAGTAATCTTTCAACAAACCTTGGTATTCATTTATAAAATCAGGATCTTTTGAATATTTTTCGTGAGCTTCCTCCAACTCTTCGAGCGCTGGAATCAACGTCTCTGGAACGTATCTACCTCCATACTGACCAAAATAAGCTTTTTTCATAAAATTTCATCCTCCTTTTTTATTTTTTTGCAATTAAAAAGTTTGTTATAGCACCCCTTCGCCCCGCTTCCCACCCTTCTTTAGAAAGGGACCTGCGGTCCCATAAACCCATACATTAAGGGGCTTCGCCCCTTAAGATCCCCAAAACCAAGTTCAAAGTCAAATTCATCTAAAAACACAGTTTGCATAGTGCAGCAAACAAGGGGTAAACCCCTTAAGATCCCCGTGCATCATTTGCTGCGCAAATGAGAATTTGGAAATTATTTCAAAGGAATTATGAACAAGGCGTTTTGCATAAGGCTGCAAAATGCTGCGCAAATGAGAATTTGGAAGTTACTTCTAAAGCTTTATAAAAAACATTTTGCACAAAGCTGCAAAAGGGCTCCGCCCTGTGACCCTTTTAAAATCAAAATCTTGTTTCTAAAACGTACGTTAAAGACCCTTCGCCCCGCTTCCCACCCTTTTAATTTTATTATTTTATTTTGATAGAATTTATCCTATCGATAGTTTCTTTTATTAACCTAATATCTTTTTTACCTGGATACAATTCAACTTTGCTGTTTAGATCAACGGCATTGGGTCTGATTGTTTTTATAGCTTCAACTATGTTTTCTGGGCTCAAACCACCCGCTAAGATGAACGGTTTTTTTATATTAGCTTCTTTTAAAATCTCCCAATTGAAAGTATGCCCTGTACCACCTATCTTTTCACCAATTTTTGTATCAAATAAGAAATAATCCACAAAATCATTGTACTTGGATATTTCTTCCAAAGAGCTCTTATTTTCAATTTTAATAGCTTTTATTGTTTTTAACTTGCAATTTTTAATTATATTTACATCTTCTGATCCGTGAAATTGAACGTAATCAAATACTTTACTTCTTTCAATTTTTTCAATTTCTTCTTTGACAGGATTAACTACCACCGCTACCCTGCTTACAAAGGGTGGTAACTCTTTAGATATTTCAAGAACTTTCGATAATTCAACTTTTCTTGGGCTTTCAGCTAAAATGAAACCTAAAGCATCTACCCCAGCTTGGGAAATGTTGATGGCGTCTTCAATGTTTGTGATTCCACAAACTTTTATCCTAATCACTGTGAATTTCTCCTTTTTTCTGGAAATAATTCCCCAATCTTTGAAATGGGATCGTTTTCTTTCATTAAAGCTTCTCCGATTAATACCCCATCTACTCCCAAACTTCTAAGATAATCAATGTCACTTTTTTCTTTAATCCCGCTTTCTGAAATCACATAAAAATCTTTTCGTTTATCTAATTTTTCAAGCTCTTCAAGTAGTTTTTCAGTGTTTCGTAGGTTAACAGAAAAATCATTCAAATCCCTGTTATTTATTCCCAAAATTTCAGTTTCTGTATCTAAAACCTTGTTTAATTCTCCTAGGTTATGTACTTCGACTATAGCCTCTAAACCTATATCTTTTGATATCTTAAGAAAATCAGAAATTTCTTTTTTTGTAAGTATTGAAGCTATGAGTAAAATAACGTTGGCGCCCAGAAATAATGATTGGTAGATCTGTATAGGATCGATTATGAAATCTTTTCTTAAAATGGGAAGATTTGTTTTGGCTCTTAACTCTTTTAAAATTTTTGTACTACCTTGAAAGTATTTTTCATCAGTTAGAATAGAAATAGCATCTGCACCAGCTTTTATATATAACTCTAACTGTTTTTGTGGATCAAAATTCGATGAAATAATCCCTTTACTTGGCGAGGCTTTTTTGATTTCCGCTATTAAAGTTAATTTTCCTTTTTGGAATGAGTCTTTTAAGGAGATTTTCTTTTCTTTCAACAGTGATACTTCTTCCCTTTTTGTTTCTACTATTTTTTCTAAATACATCTTTTCCTCCTTTTCAAGAAGTTTTTGCTTGTAAAGATAGAAAGTTAGTAAATTCTACCATCTCTTCCAATTTTTTCATCGCTTTTCCACTATCAATTATCTCTTGTGCATAACTAATGCCTTCTTCTAAACTGTTGACTTTGTTTGCCACATATAACCCGGCTGCTGAATTCAAAACGACCACATCCCTTTTGGGCCCCATTTCACCGTTAAATATGTTTAATATTATTCTTTTATTTTCTTCTGCGCTTCCGCCTTGGATCTCTTGTATGCTGTACTTTTCCAGCCCTAAATCTTCCGGGGATATTTCTAACTTTTCTATCTTACCTTTATTCAAAAACGCCACTTTATTCTTTCCTGACAGGGAAAATTCATCTATGCCTTCCGAACCATGAACAACCATCGCCCTTTTAACTCCCAAGTTGTTCAAAACCTCTGCTATGGGGTAAACCAGCTTTGGATCGTATATACCCATTAATTGATATTTTATATTTGCAGGATTTGTTAAGGGCCCTAAGACGTTAAAAATGGTCCTTATTCCTAATTCTTTTCTTGGTACAGCAGCATGTTTAGTAGCTTTATGAAAATCTTGAGCAAAAAGAAAAGCTATATTTATCTCTTTCAAGCATCTTTCAACTGAAGAAGGGGGTAATGATATATTGATTCCAAGAGATTCCAATACATCCGCGCTTCCACTTTTACTTGATACGGATCTGTTACCGTGTTTTGCAACAACAACCCCAGCTGCTGCCAAGATAAAGGCTACAGCGGTAGAAATGTTGAAGGTTCCCTTAGCATCTCCACCTGTTCCACATGTATCCATAAGATCATCGCTTTCAATATAAATTGGTGTTGCTTTTTCTTTCATAACTTTTGCACTTGCTGTGATTTCTTCTACCGTTTCTCCTTTCATATGCAGAGCAACTAAAAAACCAGACAGTTGACTGTGAGTTACTTTACCTTCCATAATCATCTCCATCGCCTGTTCCATCTCGTCCAAACTCAAATTTTCTCCTTTTACAACTTTTTGAAGATAGTAATTAAACATAGCTGACACCCCTTTCAACTTTAATATTTATAAAATTCTCTATTAATCTCGGTCCTACTGTTGTTAAGATAGATTCTGGATGGAATTGTACCCCATATATTTGGTAACTAATGTGCCTTAAGGCCATGATCTCTCCGTCTTGTGTAGAGGCGGTAATTTTTAATTCTTTCGGGAACATCTCGTTTGACACGATAAGTGAATGGTATCTGGTAGCTTCAAAGGGGCTATCTATACCTTGAAATATATCTTTTTTCTCTTTGATATATATCTTAGAAGTCTTTCCGTGGAATATCTCTTTTGCTCTGACAACCTTTCCATTGAAAGCCTCGGCAATGCACTGATGGCCTAAACAGATTCCAAGAATTGGAATTACTCCTTTAAAGTGTTTAATGGTTTCGATGGAAATTCCAGCATCTTTGGGAACACCTGGTCCCGGAGAAATTATTATGTGAGAAGGCTTGAGCATTTCAATATCTTTTACAGTTATTTTGTCGTTTCTATAGACCAAAACATCATCAAACTCACACGCTGTTTGATATATGTTGTAGGTGAATGAGTCGTAATTGTCTATCAAAAGAATCATCTCAACAATCCCCCTTTTCTAAAGATTTGAACATTGCCATTGCCTTGTTGACTGTTTCATAATACTCATTTTCAGCAATCGAATAAGACACTATACCAGCACCAGCTTGTATCCTTACTTCATTTTCTTTGCACACCATCGTCCTTATTGCAATACTTGTATCTAAATTTCCTTTTGTATCAATGTATCCAACTACGCCGGCATAGATTTCTCTTGGTTCGTCTTCCAATTCATCGATTATTTCAATAGCTCTAATCTTTGGAGCTCCTGATACGGTCCCGGCTGGGAACAAAGATTTTAATACATCAAGTGAGTTTAAATAATCCTTTTTTAAACCTTCAACTTGCGAATAGATGTGCATCACATGTGAATATTTTTCAATTCCAAAAAATTTTGTAACCTTAACACTTCCTTCTTTACATACCCTGCCTAAATCGTTCCTTGCAAGATCAACAAGCATTATGTGTTCCGCCCTTTCTTTCTCATCACTTAAGAGTTCTTTTTCTATGGCTTCATCTGCTTGTGGAGTTTCTCCCCTCTTTCTTGTACCAGCAAGGGGCCTGGTGATTACTCTTTGGCCTTCAACTTTTACTAGCATTTCTGGAGAAGAGCCAATAATGGTTGCTTCTGGAAAATTAAGATAAAACATGTAAGGTGAAGGGTTTATCTTTCTTAGATTTTCATATATTTCAAAAGGATGTTGCGTTATTTTGCAAGAAAACCTTTGAGATAAAACGATTTGAAAAGCCTCACCAGCGTTTATATAATTTTTTGTTTTTTCTACCTTGTCCACGAATTCTTCTTTACTTGTGTGGTGTTTGATCTTCAATTTGACTTGATCATTGTTTCTTTCTTCTTCCTTTTGAGTAGAAGTTTTTTCCAAATCTTTTAATATCTGATGATTTTCATGTTTAGCCAAAGAAATTCTACTTTCTACATCTTCTTCTGATTTGCTATCCACAACATTAACCAAATATCCCAATTTTTCACTTTGATCTAATATCAACGAGATTTTTGGAAACACTAAGATAGATAGTGGTAAATCTCCATGTTTGAGATCTTTATCCATTTCATTATGGTATATATCTTCCCAAATGGAAATAATCTCATAACCGAAGTATCCTACAAAACTTGCAAATAAATCTGGGATATTTAGAATACTTTCATACTGAATACTTTCTAACTGTTCCTTTAAAAAAGATATGTAGTCTGTATTTCCATCAAGAAAAGCTTTACCTTTTTCAAAAAAATGGAGTCTTGTCTTCTTCTTGGTTGTATAATTTAATTTCGCGACTTTTAATGGAGTGATTCCTATTAAGGAATACTTTTTTTCGTTGATCGAAAGATTTTCTAATATAAACGAATATTGATTATTTAAAGCAATTTTTTTATAAACTACTGTTGGATCAGGATTTTCCAGGCTTATTTTTTCTATAACTGGTAAAATTGTTTGATTTATTACAGACCTTTTAGTATACATATTCCCCTCCTTCTCGGCATTAATTTTTGCTTAGTTTGTGCTTTTTAAAAAAATAAAAGGAGGTCCTTTTATCCCTTTTTTAATAGGAAAAAGACCTCCTTAATTAAAAAAGGGCATCCCTGAAGGGATGCCCTTTGATTACTTTTTAGGCAGATTCATACAGGCACCCCTATCCGAGATGCCACCACCAATTAATTATATTTATTGTATTGTTTTTTAACTTGGGTGATTTAAAAAAAAGCTTTTCTTGATCAAACATGCTATTACCCCGTTAATATCAATTTAATTTTAGTATAACATAATTTTTTAACCTTGTCAAGTTTCCTTCCACTTTAGCTTTTTCTCTGTCTCTTTTTGCTATCTCTTCTAATGTGTTAAACATTTTTGGCACCTCCATTTCTTTTAGCTCTTGATAACCGGTTTGTTAGATCCATTGGCGATGCCTATTTATAGTATGTCTGATCTTTTTATGGAGAAGTCTTTGCCTATTAGTTCAGTTTGTTCGCATTTTAAATCTGTTTCTTTTCTTTGTTGTGTGATCTCTCTTGGTAGAAAGGCTTTTAGGAAGTCATAGAATACGGTTCTGTCTTCAAATAATTCTTTGAATAGGGAGTCTTTTTAATTATACCATATGTTTTTGAAGGTGTGTTATCTTATCATATAACTCTCGTATAATGAATTTTATAGCGCCCTTCCCCCGCTCCCCACCCGTGTGGAAGAGGGACCTGCGGTCCCTTTCCCCACTTTTCAACCATAAGGAAATGGGCCTGTTCCTTTTTACCCCGCGGCCCACCCGTTTTAGGAAGAAAAAGTAGGCAAGTTGGGTTTTAAAGTTTTGTGTTTTAAAACAAGAAAGGTAATGGTATAATAGGGTTGATTGAAAAACGCTTGGGAGAGAAGAAGTGTTCATTCATAGAGGTATATATTAAGTAGTTCAAATATAAGTCCTAAGATGAAATTTGATAGGGTGCTACGTAAAAACATTTCATAAAAAGCTCATACCGTTAACCTACAAGTCAAAAAATATTAGTTTGTGTCATTGAGGAGGGTAATATAAAGATATATTTTTAACAATATTTAATATATTGTACCATCAATTGATGGTATAATATGAGTGTAGGAGTTATAAAATGGTTGAATTTTTTCTAGAATTATTGAAACAATTTATCAATAATAATCAATTACAGCTCGTGAAAAGGGTGAAAAATACTGAGTTTTTAACCAAGGTCGGGTGGACTGAGGAAGACGTTCATGATTTTTTACTTAACGAATTAACAAAAGATGATTTTATATATGATAGTGTAGAAAAAGACTTTAATTTTCCCGAAGGAACCGTTTATATTTTTAAAAAACAAATTCGTGTTGAGGATGAAGTGTATCAAATTTATATTAAAATTAAATACGTTGAAAAAGAAGATTACATGGTACTTTTGTCTTTTCACGAGTCAGAGGAGGGCGAAGGAAATGTATGAATTGAAAAAACCAAAAGAAAGGTTGTTCTGTGAGCAATGTGGAAAATTGGTGGGATATAAAACAATAAAAAAGAAAGAGAATTATAACGTTAAGAATTACCCTATTGAAGTCGAACGGACTATTGCTATATGTGAAGAATGTGGGGCTGAGTTACTTGAACCTTATTATGAGAATGAGAATTTAAAAGCAGCATACAGAAAATATGCTGAGTTGAATAATTTGGTGTTACCTGAAGAGATCAAGGAAATTAGAAGTAAGTATAATGTCTCTCAGACACTATTTGCCTTGATTTTAGGTTTAGGAGAAGCTACTATACAACGTTATGAGATGGGTTCATTACCAACCAAAGTTAATAGCGATTTGATCAAGAGAGTTTCCGAACCGATTGAATTTTACAAAATTTTAAAAAGTAACAAAGATAATATTCCTGATATCGAGTATAAGAGGATCTTAGGAAACATTCAGAGAATTCTTAAAGAGTTTGAAAATAAACTTGAAGTTCAGGAATTGGAAAAAATTTTGTATATTAAACATCCTGAAATAGACATTGAAAAAATGAAAGGCTTAATAGCTGGATTATTTTATTATTCAAATAAATATCATCACAAGGATTTTTTATACAAAACCGTCTTTTTTAAATTGCTATGGTTAGTGGAAAAGGAATCTAAAAAAAGCCTTGGCAGGCAGATTGCTAATTTGAAATTCATTCATTATAATTATGGTCCGATTCCTAAAGGAGCAAAAAATGAAGAGGGCGTTCTTTTAGATTATTTGATAAAGACAAATTTAATAAGAATGAATATCGATTTTTCTAAAAAGTTTTTGCAAGAGACGTATAAGATTGGTTTGGTAGATCAAGCTCCTTTAAGGAATTTAACAGATGAAGAAAGAAAGATTGTAGAAAAGATTGTTAAAAAGTATGGAGGATTGAGTGCTAGAAAATTAGTTGAAGTATCACATAATGACGTGGCTTATAAAAGTTCAAATTATGATGAAGAGATAGTGATTTAGGGTCAAATTTTTTATGGATAATTCTGATCTATAACAATATACCACCTTATCACACAAATGCTGTGCAACGAGTTTTATAGCGCCCCTTCGCCCCGCAGCCCGCCCGTGTGGAAAAGATCTTTATTAGCGCCCTTCCCCCGCTCCCCACGGATTCTCCATGTTGACCACAAAAATAAACCCTTAAATTATAGTTGTGTTAGTATTTCCGGGCCATTTTCTGTCACGGCAATTGTG
>NZ_AZRI01000021.1:0-12500 GCF_002895585.1 Petrotoga sp. 9T1HF07.CasAA.8.2
TAATTATGATCTAACACGGGAGACAAGGAAAAAAATGTAGGTATTCGATATGGAACTAAACAGCTAACACCCCAGAGGTGGGCCACAGCAGACTTTCATCGCTCGCACATGCCGGCGCACAAATTCATGCATGATTGCTTTAAAATGCCGGCCATTTTGTAATTGCCAAACTCAAGGAAAAACTTTAGCTCAAAAAACATGATTTTATTTGATGCAATTTGTGAACCAGCTACCGTCCTTTGGGAGGCAACCAACTTCTTATATTGCTGATTCAGAGAGTAATCTGATAGAGATTGATTTCTTTAATCAATAGATAACTTCCCTTTCGGTAATCTAATATCTCTTATAAGAGTTATGAAACTATATAAATCAACCTTTGGTTTATGCATACTTGAACCATTCTTTTGTATTATTTGCAATCTTTACGAGCATCAACATAACAGGTACCTCAGTTAGAACACCAACTATGGTAGCAAGAGCGGCAGGACTTTGTGTACCGAAAAGAGAGATTGCAACAGCAACAGCAAGTTCAAAGAAATTTGACGCACCGATCATACTGGCTGGTGCTGCAATATCATGCGGCAGCTTTAATGCCTTACTTGAAAAATAAGCAATGAAAAAAACAAGGAATGTCTGTATGATCAGGGGTATTGCAATCAAAATTATGTGTAGAGGGTTGTTGAGAATAACATCGCCCTGGAATGAAAAAATGATGACTAATGTTAAAAGAAGTCCAATGGTTGTGACATTTCCAAACTTCGGAATAAATTGGTTCTGAAGATATTCCAGACCATGCTTGCGGATTATATAGTTCCTAGTTATTACTCCGCCTACAAGTGGAATGACAACGAACAAAATTACCGACAGAATCAAGGTGTCCCATGGAATAGATACTCCTCCTACACCAAGCAGAAATGCTACGATCGGAGTGAAAGCAACAAGGATAATCAAATCATTAGTTGCAACCTGCACAACAGTATATGCTGCATTGCCATTTGTCAAATGGCTCCATACGAACACCATTGCAGTACAAGGTGCAGCTCCCAAAAGTATGGCCCCTGCCAGATACTCCTTAGCTAGCTCCGCAGGGATAAGTGCTTTGAAAATCACAAAGAAAAACAACCAGGCAATTCCGAACATCGTGAAAGGCTTGATGAGCCAGTTCGTCACCCATGTTACAAACAGCCCTTTTGGATTTTTGCCCACGTTTTTAATGCTTTGAAAATCGACCTTCAGCATCATGGGATAGATCATGAGCCAGATGAGTATGGCAATCGGAATGGATACATTGGCATACTCGAAGCGTCCTAGAAACGCAGGAATTCCAGGGAGGAATCTACCAATCAGTACACCTGCAATCATGCACAAGATAACCCACACCGTGAGATATTTTTCAAAAAAACTGATCCCTGTATTTTCGCTTTTTTTCATATAACCACCCTTCAAATTCTATTGGATTTTTTGCAAAATCTATAGGACCTCTTCGACTTCTAAGATCTTGGTATAAGAGATAACTTCTCCATCCAAACTGTGCATGCGCCACTTTCAATAAAATAACGTCAATATCAAATAATTTTGATGTGTTTTTCCGTTTTAAAATTCTTATTAGATGGCTTGTTTTTGCAGCAATTGCTTTCTTTAGCAATCGCTTTAGGAGTTGTCAGCCTTTTAAGCAAAGTAGCCGCATAGGCACTACCTTTTTCACTAATTGTGTAGTACGTCCATTTCCCCTCCTTCCTGCTCTCCACAACGCCTGATTCAACCAGAATTTTCATGTGGTAGGAAAGTCCCGACTGCCCCAAGTTCAGCTGTTCTTGCAAAACACATGCACACTTTTCACCGGTGCGAAGTAGCTGGAGTATTCGCAGACGTGTTTCATCGCAAAACGCTTTAAATACCTTTGCCTGTTCATCATAAACAGTTGCCAAGATATCACCTCATATCAAAATTATTTGATATGATACTATTATATACATCATATCAAATTTTGTCAATGTGTTTGAAAGAGTTTTCGGACAAAGCAAAGATCTATAGATACTTGCTGGTCCAAAAGACATAAGCTACTAAAAATGATTTGGATACCAATTGTCACACATAAGGGCCAATTGTTATCTGTAATTATCATTATTTATGGTATGCTAATGGTGAGAGAAATCTCAGGAAATGTCTGGGGATGTATATTCATTTTTGTGTTTTTAAGGAATGCGTTTTAGCAAAAAGTATTTTCAAAATTAGGATTAAATCTGTAAATCTAATCAATCACCAAAAATACCTACACTACCATTCGAACTTATTCTAATTTAAATCAACGGAGAGATTTTAATATGTATTCTATTTTACTAGTGATTATCTATATTTCATTCATCAGTCTCGGATTGCCAGATGCTCTTTTAGGGTCAGCCTGGCCAAGCATGTATGAAGCATTACACGTGCCAGTATCGTATGCAGGAATTATAGCCATGATCATCTCTGGAGGAACTATTTTTTCAACTTTGTTCAGCGGTAAGTTTATTCATAAATTTGGTACTGGGAAATTGACCTCCATAAGCGTTGGAATGACTGCTATAGCGTTGTTTGGTTTTTCTATATCAACTTCTTTTTGGCATTTGTGTCTGTGGGGGATACCTTACGGTTTAGGTGCAGGAAGTGTTGATGCAGCACTTAACAACTTTGTCGCCCTGCATTACAAAGCTAGACATATGAACTGGTTACATTGCTTTTGGGGAGTTGGAGCCACACTTGGCCCATATATTATGGGGATATTGTTGACTACCGGTTTTAAATGGAATTCAGGATATTTTACTATTTCGTTAATTCAGATCGCTTTAACCTCTGTACTTTTTCTTACTTTGCCGCTATGGAAAGAGAAAAAAACAGATAACAAAACCAAAGAAGAAGGATACAAAAATTATTCTTTAAAAGAGGTTATTGCCTTACCTGGGGCAATGTCTATTATGATCGCTTTTTTCTCTTATTGTGCTTTAGAGGCAACCACTGGTTTGTGGGCGGCAAGCTATTTAGTTCTAAATAGAGGTATAGCTGCTGAAATAGCAGCCAAATGGGCTGCTTCATTTTATTTCGGAATTACAATAGGAAGGTTTATATCTGGATTTATAACATTCAAAATGAATAATAAAAATATGATACGTTTGGGACAAGGGATCATCATTCTAGGGTTGTTACTATTGATTCTTCCTTTTAGCAATTATACGGCATTTATAGGCCTTATCCTCATGGGTTTAGGTTGTGCACCGATATATCCAAGTTTGATACATTCAACACCAACTAATTTTGGTAAGAATGTTTCACATTCAATTATAGGGGTACAGATGGCTTCTGCATATCTTGGAATAACTCTTATGCCACCTTTGTTCGGATTTTTGCAAGAATATTTCAATATAAGGTTATACCCCATATATTTAACCATATTAACCTTTCTTATGATACTCATGGCCGAAAAGGCAAATAGTTTATTTTTGAGAAAACCTGCGATCAATAGTAATCCTTGATTTATTTAATATCTTTTGAATAAATCAACAACTCATCACGTTTGTACCACCCTGTTTTTTCCCAAAATGTCTTGCCAATTTCGTTTTCACAATAAACAAATAAATGACATTTTATAATACTTTTTTCTTTTAAACTGTTTAAAACCAAGTTTACCAATTCTTTCCCTATCCCATTTCTTCTATACTTCTTATCAACCGCAAGATGGTAGAGATATCCTCTTCTTCCATCTTCGCCACACAGGTTTGTACCGATGATTTTCCTGAGTTTGACAGTTACAAAAACGTAAGAATTCTAAAACAGGCATGAATAATAGCAAAAAGGCGTTTTTTGCTTTCTCTGTTTTTCAAAAGTGTCACTACATGCCTTCCTTCTCCTTTGTTTATCAGTGTTTTAGACTTAAGCTTTTACTTTGCTCAGTTCGCTCCACAGCTGACTACCGCCGTTTTATCACCTTCCTTGTAAAAACGTATAAGGTTACGGTAATCCCCAAGCAATGCGTCCGTTGAGTGTGTGACGATAATTAACTGTCCGTCTATGCCATCTATACCAAAGCAACTCTTCAAAAGCTCGGTGAATTCAGCATCTTGATTCTGCAGAATTCTCTTGTAGTAGCCGATGAGCGACCGTTGTAAGTACAGGTGAAGGTGGACTTCTGGTTCGTCAATCGACAATACGAGTGGCATCAGTTTTTTGCCTTTGTCGTCGCTATATAGGTGTTCCTCAAACGGAGTGGACTTACTTCTGTATAACTCCATTATCTGGCGCAGTATGTTTATCGAAGCCATCGCCAGATACTGGACACCGCTTCCTGTCGACTCAATTTTCCTATCACCATCAGAGAGATAGAAAAGGCTCATCAGCATTTCTGTTGGATTTGGGGCAATGGTTGCCTTGATGAAGTAGTCGTGGAAGCTGCGGATTTTGCCTAGATGACTGTTGATAAAATCCGTCAGCTTATTCACTTTCTCATCATTCAGAAATGTTGGAACACTATCGGAAATAAATCGCTCGATGATTCCATTTATGAGAAGTCCTGCTACCTTTTGCGAATCAAGGCGTAATTCTCTACTTGGGACAGACGTGGTCTCGTACTTCAGAAAGTTGATTTTTTTGATCAGCGGCTTCGGTATGCTCTCGTTTGAGTCTTCGTTAACGATTGTTGGATATGCTTCCTTGATGGTCTGAAGATAACGAATTTTCAGCAAGGAAGCATCATTTGAACAGAAGTTGTCGTCAAAAAAACCCTGCTCGTAGGGAAGCAATTTGATGTCCAGTTCGACTTTCGTAGTTGGCAAAATCCGCTTCTTCAAACCCCTTGCCACTGCATACAGTGTCAAGAAGAGATAAGAAGTTACTTTTGCCCAAATTGTTTTCACCAACAATATAATTACAGTCCGGGTTGAAGCAGACGGATATGCCGTCGATGTTCCTGTAATTTGAAATTTTAACAGAAATTATCCTCATAAGCCTTCCTTCGGATTGCACTTTACTATTCTCTTTATTCTACAGCAGAATTCCCCTAACCGCTCATGCTATTTAATTGGCTTGAGTAGGTGATAGGCACTCAACCCAGGAATTTACCTACACTTCACAAGCACTCAACTTCAGCCTTAATACTTGGCGAGTCTATATCCCATAAAAATTTACACCTTGTATTGTAACTTCATTAAAATTACCAGCAAGCACAAGGCACCTAATGTCAATGAGCGAACCCGTATGTTCAAAACATCCTTGTTGTTCTTAAAGACCTCCAGCATCCCCGGGGAATGAGTAGAATTTTTCTGAATTTTGCCGACTTGCAAGGAATGGCTCTTAAAATTTTCTTGGATTGCAGCAACCAAAGATGTCTTGGCTTCCCCACTAAGGACAATAACTGTTTTACCGTCAGAGTAAATCGCATCGAAAGGAAAGCATTTTGCAGAGATACTACTTTGCCACCGTAAAATTGGTAAAGCGGTTTTTACGGTAACTTATCTCGGTGGGTAGTAGACACCGATAATAATGAACGGGTTAGGAGATACATTGTGAAACTGCTTTGTTGTTCCTAGGAAGAAGTACAAATCCCGTGTCAAGAACCAATCGAAGCATTTTTCCTTGACCTTTGCGATTGCCACAGCTTCGTCTTTATTTGCTCTCTTCAGACAATTCCAATACAGCATACCGATTTCCCAATCCTCGATCATCATCTTAGATTGCTTACCAGAATCGTCCTCGAACCGATAGGAAAACTTATAAGGTACTTTCTGTACGACCTTAAATTCTTCCTCGATTTCTTTCAAGGTCTTGAACAGATGTAGCTGTTGCGGCTGGGCGATGCGTGGGTATATGAACCATACGAGTGTTTTGATGTGGAGCTTCCGGATGGAACTATAACCGGCTTTGGCAGGCTTGCTCGCACTGGTGTCACGTGGGATGATGAATTTCAGGTGTTTTCAGTAAATAGCGATGTGGAGGAATCGGTAACTCGCAGTGAGGACATTTCGATGGACTATGACTTTTTCCACTCACAACTTTTGGCGCTTTCTTGCGGTAATGACTATAAAGTAAAGATTATACCGAAAGACATCAATATCTGGATATCCCGTCTCTTCCTCGGAGATGCGGATGGTTTTTCTATTCTGTATTATCAGGATGTAGACAGCCTTGTTTACTGGGCAAATGAAGCGGCTTATCGGTGGAAACTGCGAGGCATAGCCATCTGGTCGCTTGGACAGGAGGATATGCGACTGTGGGAAGCGCTTCCGAAGCAAATATAGTTTAGATGTTTTATTAATTCAGCGCTTTGCTATAAGGCAGGGCGTTTTTTTATATGCAAAACTCAAGTTGAACGGAGGGTTAAGACAATGAAAACAGTATGGAACTGGGGGCAGGCGGTTTTTACTGCTATTGGCGGATTTCTTGGCTGGTTTCTTGGAGGGCTGGATGGATTTTTATATGCTCTCGTCGCTTTTGTGGCCATTGACTATGTGACCGGCGTGATGTGTGCCATTATAGACAGAAAGCTTTCAAGTGAAGTCGGAGTCAAGGGCATCTTCAAGAAGGTGCTTATTTTTGTGCTGGTGGGTGTGGGACACATCATCGACAGCCAGGTGCTCGTAAGCGGCGGGGCAATCCGGACAGCGGTCATCTTCTTTTACTTGAGCAACGAGGGCATTTCAATACTGGAAAATGCAGCACATATAGGACTGCCCATTCCTGAAAAGCTGAAGAACGCGCTGGAACAACTGCATGGCCGCTCAATTGAGGAGGATGAGAAGAAATGAAGCTTTTTACAAAGTACATGACGCGAAACGACTGCTATACGGCAGGTCGGAAAATCACGCCTAAAGGAATCATGGTACATTCGACGGCTGTGCCGGGCGTAATGGCGGCTGAGTGGTTTTCCCGTTGGAACAAATCTTACAAGGCCGGCGAAATAAATAGGCAGGTATGTGTTCACGCTTTTGTAGACGATAAAGAGGTTTGGCAATACCTGCCTTGGGATCATCGCGGGTGGCATGCGGGAGGAGCAGCCAACAATACCCATATTGGCTTTGAAATCTGTGAGCCTGCTGGGTTTTCGTATAAATCCGGGTCGGTAATGGTGGGTTATGATACAGCAAAGCAGGAAGATTATTTCCGTAAAGCGTGGCAGAATGCTGTTGAACTCTGCGTTATGCTCTGCAAGAAGTACGGTCTTAATGAGAATGACATCATCTGCCACTCCGAAGGATATAAGCTCGGTATTGCCAGCAACCATGCTGATGTGATGCACTGGTTTCTCAAGCATGGGGAGAATATGGACACTTTCCGTAAAGCAGTAAAAAAAGCGCTGGAGAACAGTACAGATATCAATACTGATATTGGAATTGGAGATATGGTGGAGTTTAAGGTCAGTGTAAAGAATTACTACCCCGGCAGTGTGGAAGTTCCAACGTGGGTCAAAAATGACTATTACCACAGGGTCACACAGACTTTATACAAAGGCAAGCCGGTCATAAAAGGCGGCAAAGAGTGTGTTTTACTTGGCAAAAAGGTTAAGAAATCCGGCGGTCAAGAAATTGCAGGCATAAACACTTGGGTAGCAAAAGAAAACCTTGTAATTGTAAACAGCATTCCTGATAACAAGAGCAATAGAACCTATACAGTGCAAAAAGGCGATACCTTATGGAGAATAGCGGAAAAAGAACTCGGTAGAGGAACAAGATATCCGGAGATTAAGAAACTCAATGGCCTGACTTCAGATACTATTTACCCCGGACAAGTTCTGAAATTGCCTAAATAACGATAAAGGACAGTCAATCAAGGCTGTCCTAAGTTTTTATAGGAGGTGCTTGAATGATAGAGGGGGCTAATCATTTACCATATAACCCGCAGGAAACGAACAATACAAAGATAACACAGGAGGAAATTCAAAGAGAGGTTGATTACTGGCGGGCATATAAAATCCTGCAAAAGATGCTTAAAGCGGGACTGATTTCAGAGGAAGAATTCGACAAAATCGACAAGTTAAATCTTAAAACTTTCTCGCCGATGTACGCACAGCTTATGGCCTAATTAGCTTGCTATTAGCGGCACACAGAGGTAACATGTCACATGCCCAAAGGAGGTGAAAACAGTGAGAAAGGTAACGAGGATTGATGGAAGCAATGCTCTCCAAGCTTTCAAGCCAAAGGTGAGGGTAGCGGCTTATTGCAGGGTTTCAACCGACAGCGATGAGCAAATGGCAAGCCTGGAAGCACAAAAAGACCATTATGAATCCTATATAAAAGCAAACCCGGATTGGGAATTTGCAGGGATTTACTATGACGAAGGCATATCAGGCACAAAAAAGGAAAACCGAACTGAACTTTTAAGGCTGCTTGCAGATTGTGAAAACAAGAAAATTGACTTTATTATAACCAAGTCGGTCAGCAGATTTGCCAGAAACACAACCGACTGTATTGAAATGGTGCGAAAACTTACCGATCTCGGTGTTTTCATCTATTTCGAGAAAGAGAATATAAACACACAGCGCATGGAAGGCGAATTGGTGCTGACAATTTTGGGCAGTCTTGCAGAAAACGAGTCATTATCCATTGCAGAAAATAGTAAGTGGTCTATCAGACGTAGGTTCCAAAACGGAACATACAAAATTTCGTATCCTCCCTATGGTTACGATTATGTGGATGGAAAGCTATTTATCAATAAAGAACAGGCTGAAATCATAAAGCGGATTTTTTCCGAGGCTTTGGCTGGTAAAGGCACACAGAAAATTGCAGATGGGTTAAATTTGGATAAAATCCCAACAAAGAGAGGTTCACACTGGACAGCGACCACTATCCGCGGTATCCTTAGCAATGAAAAATATACCGGGGATGTCCTTCTGCAAAAAACATATACAGATGAGAATTTTAAGCGGCATTATAATCGTGGTGAAAAGGATCAATACATGATAAAGGATCATCATGAAGCCATTATATCCCATGAGGAATTTGAAGCCGCCCAAGAGATATTAAAGCAAAGAGGTAAAGAAAAAGGCGTAATCAAGGGAAGCAGTAAATATCAAAACCGCTACCCTTTCTCGGGGAAAATCAAATGCGCAGAATGTGGCAGCAGTTTTAAGCGTCGAATTCATGGCAGTGGTAATCATAAATACATTGCCTGGTGCTGCACAAAGCATATAAAAGACGCTTCGGCTTGTTCAATGAAATTTGTCAGAGAGGATGGGATCCATCAGGCTTTTGTTGTTATGATGAATAAGCTTATTTTCGGACATAAGTTCATTCTAAGGCCATTGCTGCAAAGCTTAAAGAAAACAAATTACTCAGATAACATAACTAAGATTCAGGAGCTGGAAACTAAAATAAAAGAAAATACAGAGCGGGTACAGGTGATTATGGGACTTATGGCCAAAGGATACCTGGAACCCGCTCTTTTTAATTCACAGAAAAATGAGCTGAGCAAAGAAGCAGCCTTGTTAAAAGAACAAAAAGAAGCCATAAACCGCGCAATTAATGGGGGAATGACTGCTCTTGTTGAAGTCGAGAAACTTCTTAAATTCGCAATGAAAGCTGAAAAGCAGATTGATAAATTTGATTGTGAAATATTTGAGAACTTTATTGAAGAAATCATTGTGTTTTCGCAGGAGGAAATAGGTTTCAAAATGAAATGTGGATTGAACCTGAGGGAAAGGATGGTGAGATGATGAGCCATATACCTTTTGGATATATCATTCAAAACGGTAGGGCTGTAATTAATGAAGAGGAAGCAGTTAAGATTGAGAAACTATTTGAGGCTTATCTTTCCGGGCTTTCTTTAAGCGAAGCGGCACAAAAAGCAGGTATTAAGCGCTACCACACATCTGTTGCAAGAATGCTTTCAGATAAACGGTATGTTGAGGACAAATTTTATCCGCCAATTATCAGCAAGGACACATTCGAAAAAGCACAACTGGAAAGACGCAGGCGAGCTGAGGCGCTTGGCAGGATTTATGAACATAAAGGAAATGAAAAGAAATACCTGAATTTTAAGTTTCATGCTTCAATGCCAGATAATCTATACGATGATCCATTTCAGCAGGCAGAGTATGCTTATAGTCTTATTAAGAGCGAGGTGATTTTAGATGACAACCAGGAATGTTACGGTAATTCCTGCCCGTAAGCGAATCGGGAATAGTGCAAAGGCCGAGGAATTGCCTAAGCTTCGGGTAGCAGCTTACTGCCGTGTTTCTACGGACAGCGAGGAGCAGGCAACCAGTTATGAAGCGCAAATTGAGCACTACACAAACTACATCAAAAGCAATCCAGAATGGGAGTTAGCCGGTATATTTGCAGATGAAGGTATTACCGGAACCAACACAAAAAAGCGTGAAGAATTTAACCGGATGATAGAAGAATGTATGCAGGGCAAAATCGATATGATAATTACGAAATCTATCAGCCGGTTTGCAAGAAATACGCTGGACTGCCTAAAGTACATAAGGCAGCTTAAAGAAAAAAATATTCCGGTTTACTTTGAAAAGGAAAATATAAACACATTGGATTCCAAAGGAGAAATCCTGTTGACCATTATGGCATCTTTGGCACAGCAAGAAAGCCAATCGTTAAGCCAGAATGTAAAACTGGGTATTCAATACCGATATCAGCAAGGAAAAATCCATATCAATCACAACCGGTTTCTTGGCTATACAAAGGATAAGGATGGCAATTTAGTTATCGTACCTGAAGAAGCTGAGATCGTCAAACGCATTTACAGAGAATATCTTGAAGGTTCCAGTATGCTACAGATAGCTAGGGGTTTGGAGGCTGACGGAATTCTGACGGGTGCAGGCAATCCCAGATGGCATACCAGCACCATCAATAAGATTTTGAGAAATGAAAAATATATCGGTGATGCGCTGTTGCAGAAAACTTATACGGTAGATTTTTTATCAAAGAAAAGGGTGGCCAATAACGGTATAGTTCCTCAATACTATGTAGAAAACAGCCATGAGCCCATAATTCCGCGTGAAATTTATATGCAGGTTCAGGAAGAGCTTGTCCGCAGAAGATGTGTGCATATAAGTAAGAACGGAAAGAAGAGAAACTACAGCAATAATCATCCCTTATCCCAAATGGTGTTCTGCGGCAAGTGTCATGAAGTATTCCGCAGGGTTCATTGGAATAACCGAGGGAAAAAATCCATCGTTTGGAGATGCGTCAGCAGATTGGAAAACACCGGTTTGTTTTGTACCGCTTCCACTATACTTGAAGATACTCTCAAAGAGAAGATTGTAGAAGCTATCAATATAGCCGTCAGCGGGAAAAACTCTTTCCTGGCCATACTGAAAAAGAATATTGAAACCGTATTAAACGAGGATTTGGACGAGAGTACGGCAGATATTGATAAAAGGCTGGAAGAGCTTCAAGCCGAGTTGATCCAATTGGCAAATTCAAAGGAAGCATATGATAATATTGTCAATGAGATTTACCGCTTACGGGACTTAAGGCAAGAAACCCTTTCAAGAAACGCTCTCCGTCAAGATAAGCGGGATCGGATCGCTGAGATGACGGACTTCCTTAATATGCAAACCGGTGGTATTACGGAATTTGATGATAAACTGGTTAGAAAACTAATTGAAAAGGCAACTGTATATAATGACAGGCTAGTGGTAGAGTTTAAGTCAGGGTTAGAAATAGAAGTAAACCTATAAGCTCGTATTAAGATAGCCGCCAGTAGGGGAAGAGTACTTATACTATTATAAATAACTACAGGAGACATAATTGGATTACCGATTGCGGGAGCAGAAGCAAAATGCGCTGGTTAAAAATGCAGAGCGTGAAGGAAGAAGCAGCGAATAGCTGAAATGACAGACTTCTTGAATGAACAGTCCTATGAGCTGGAGGAATATGATGAGCAACTGGTAAGGCGGCTTATTGAAAAAGTTACGGTATTTGATAATAAGCTGACCGTTGAGTTTAAGTCTGGAGTAGAGATTGATGTATTAATTTAAAATGAACCTGACCGCCGATTGAGGAGAAATACTTCTTGATGGGCGGTTCTTTTCTATTTATACTTGGGGATAATCTAATAAATAAACACACTTGAACAATTACTCATATGTTTTTATTGACAAACGGAGAATTGAGGTTTATAATATATATGAAAGCTTATTCAAGTGTTCAATTGAATGATAAGGAGGTGATATAAATATGGCAAAAAAAATTCAACCAATTGAAAGATGCGACTGTGATGTAATACATGAGGAAATTGTAAATAAAGTGCGAGAAAAAATGCCTCAAGAAGAAACTCTATATGATCTAGCAGAACTATTTAAAGTTTTTGGAGATTCAACAAGAATTAAGATACTCTGGGCATTAGATGAATCAGAGATGTGCGTTTGCGATATTGCATTCTTATTAAATATGACCCAATCAGCAATTTCACATCAGCTAAGAGTCTTAAAGCAGGCTGAACTAGTAAAGAGCAGAAGAGAAGGAAAGATTGTATTCTACTCTCTTGAAGATGAACATGTAAAGCAAATATTTGAC
>NZ_AZRI01000021.1:17500-29955 GCF_002895585.1 Petrotoga sp. 9T1HF07.CasAA.8.2
ATAAGCTTACATCTGAGCTAAATAAGTATGGCATTATCGTGGCATCTAACAACAATGCTGCGGTCGAAAATATATCTAGAGAGTTACCCCTTGCCGAAGATGTAAAAGAAAGTAATTCAGGATTGTTTGATATTAATGAAAACAAGGATATTTATTTTTCTGATATTGCTAAAACACTTATGAATAACGGTCAAGAATGCTGGGGATTGATTTCTGCACGTTTGGGTAAAAAATCAAATATTAAGGAACTAACACAAGCTCTTTGGTTTAATAAGGAAAATGTTAATTTACAACAGCTATATAAAAAGGAATTGCCTAACTGGAAAGAAGCTAAGCGTGTCTTTAAAAATAAATATAAAGAAGTTTTGAGCTACCGTAAAGAGATAGAAAATACAATTGAAAAAACTAATAAACATAAACAAATTGTCCAAGAATATGATAATGTAAAAGATGTGATGTCTAAGGCAAAAGACAGAATAACTGCACTGGAAGATTTGATTAATCAAAAAATCAAGGAACAAGAAAGTGTTAAGTATCAATTTGAAACGCTAATGGAAAATAAAAAACTTCTAAAAAGTAAACTTTCTTTTTTTAAAAGGATGTTTTCCTTCTTCTTCAGAAAAGATAATATTATATCGCAGCTTAAACAAACAAAAGAAGAGCTAGATGCATTGAAGATAAAACTTACAGATATTAGCTTGGAATTAAGTCGTTTGAAAGTACAATTGGATAAAACAATAGCTGATTATTCCGCTGCACAAAGACATTTTAAAGAAAAAGAAAAAGCATATATAAATAGTTGCGAGTTAATGAAAAAATATAAAGAACAGTTTGGTAACAACTTTGCCGATGAGAAATTCTGGGAAAATATACCGAATAATGAAAGTTCACAAATGGCATGTCCATGGACTGATAAAAACTACGATACCCTTCGGGAAGAGCTGTTTTACTATGCTTTAATGTTGCAAAAAGCATTTATCTTAAACTCAAAAGCTGTGAAACAAAATATCAGTTGCCTTATAAATATGTGGAACGGAAGCTTTTCAGAGAAGGATAAAGTATCAAGCTATGCACACCTTTTAAACACCTTATTTTTAGTTATACCTGTCTTGTCAACTACTTTCGCTTCGGTAGAGACATTTTTAAAATACATAGATAAGAGTGAATTAGGGACTTTGATAATTGACGAGGCAGGGCAAGCTACTCCCCATTCAGCATTGGGAGCTTTATGGCGTACAAGAAAAGCTATTATTGTGGGAGATCCACTGCAGGTAGAACCGGTAGTAACTGTACCCCCAGAACTTTCAAAGAAATTTGCTGAAGAATTCGAAATTCCAGATCAATATAAAGTACAAGAGCTTTCTGTTCAAATATTGGCTGACAGTATAAATCCATACGGAGGGTATCGTGAGTATTCCAGAGAAAAGATGTGGCTTGGATGTCCACTCGTAATACATAGAAGATGCATAGATCCTATGTTTTCAATTTCCAACGAAATAGCATACAACAACAGAATGTTCAAGCAATCAGCAGTGCCAAAACCAGATGTATTGCTATCAATTAAAGAGTCTGTATGGATAGATATTAATGGTAAAGAAAAAGGGGGCAGAGATCACTTTGTGCCCGAGCAAGGAGATAAAGCAATCGAAATAGTACTTAACGCATTTGGATTAAACAACGTATTCCCTAGTTTATATGTTATTAGCCCTTTTAAATCTGTTATCCAACATATGAAAAGGTTACTTAAAGAATCTATTTATACTAATTATCAAAGATATTATAAAAAAAGTCACATTGATAATTGGATTGAGATATCCTGTGGTACTGTTCATACATTTCAAGGTAAAGAAGCGAACGAGGTTATATTCATTCTTGGCTGCGACGAAAAAAGTGGAAGTGGAGCCGCACAATGGGCAGGGAAAAAGCCAAATATACTTAACGTTGCCGTGACAAGAGCAAAATACAGGATTGCAATTATTGGCGATAGCAATTTATGGAGAAAAGTTCCTAATTTTGATGTTGCATATAAAATTTTAAGTAAAAAATAGAATAATTGTCCATACTTGATGCAAAATAGCTCTGGGAACATTCCCAAGAACGAACAAATCAAGTCATCTGCGTTTGGATAAACTGGTTCTTCTGCCAATCTTAGCCTAATGGTATAATAATATAGAAATTAATTCGAAAAAGGAGAGCTTGACATGCTTATAGAAGACAACGCAATAGTCCTGTTTCAAGGTGACAGCGTAACTGACGCAGGTCGAGATTATAACAACGATGATGACCTTGGATTGGGTTATCCTATGATAACGGCATCATGGTTATCAGTTGCACATCCTGCAAAAAACATTAGGTTTATAAACAAAGGAATAAGCGGTAACAGAGTGAAAGATTTAAAGGAACGTTGGATGGGGGACTGTATAGTCTTAAAACCCACCTGGGTATCCATACTCATCGGCATTAATGATTGCTGGCGACGTTATGACAGCGATTACCCAACATCGGTAGAAAAGTTTGAGTCAGATTATCGTTATATTTTGCAAGAAGTGAAAACGCAACTGAACGCTAACCTGATAATATGTGAGCCATTTGTTTTGCCTGTGACAGAAGACCAAGTCAAATGGAGGGAGGACTTAGATCCCAAAATACATGTCGTGCGTAAGCTAGCCTGGGAATTCAATGCTATTTTCGTACCGCTAGACGGAATATTTGCTCAGGCAGCAGCACAAAGAGAACCCAGCTTTTGGCTACCTGACGGCGTTCATCCATCACCTGCCGGGCATGCACTTATAGCACAATCTTGGCTGCAGGCAGTGGAAGCTTTATAAAGGACACGCTAAAATCCGAGTAATTACTTCGCTCGTAGATGGTGACTTTCCCAATATATTTTCTCCTAAGGATACCTGGAAACGACTGATTTGTAATAATCCAAAGCTTACAACTTGAAAAAAAACTATTACTCCGTCCGATAACCATCCTTTAGGCATAACGTCTCTGCTTGCAGCCATTTCATGTGCTGAAATATTTTCAGAGAAAGGCAATTCAAAATATGCACGATTGAGAACTTTTGGTATAAATATTATTAATCTATATTATTAACCTATTTGCGATGGAGCAGCGATAGTGAAAGTTATGGAAATGACCATGCATATCATGGCACGAGTAGTTCATAAGTACTTTTACGCAATGGCGTTTCAATATGGGAAAGGTGTTGCTAAAAATAGGATAAATGTGTCGAGATATAACAATGCAATAAACTATTGGGGCCAATCTCAGATATAAAGCTTACTGAAGGGGGTACTAAACCACCATGATTAAATTCAACTTAATCGAAAATGAGGAGATTTTTACAAGAGACTTTAGATCATTCACTATGAACAACGTAATAGACTTTCCCTCTACTGAACAAATTGTTGCAATTTATGGCCCCAACGGGACTGGAAAAACCTGTTTTGTCAAGGTTTTAGCCGGAGCAAAAGGTACAAAACTAAAGTTTGAGATAGATGGAGTTCCATACAGTTCGGGTTCTACAGTATTTCATGTCATTAATGACCAGAATAACAGAAATATTATCGCTGGCGAAACGAAAGACTTCTTCCTTGGTGACAACATAAAAAAGGAATTTGAACTGCAAAAGTACCTAGCCGAAGGCCGTGAAAAAATTATAGGCGAGATCATACAGAAATTAAAATCAAATCACGGAATTTCTGCTGCAAGCAATCCCTTGCTTTCACTTATAACTAATACTGATATTGCTGAAATTGTAAAGGATATAGTTAATAGTAAGTCAAAGGGTGCAAAATTTTCAACTGAGGTAATAATTAATAAATTTGCTTCTCTTCCATTTGAAAGCATTACTTTAAGTGATGAACAAACGGCAAAACTGACATTTTTAAAATCTGATTATGCAAGCAAAGATTTTCTAATCCAACAAATTGAACAACTGGGATCAAAAACACTTAACTCGAATCCTAATGTTCACGAAATCGAAGAGAATACGGAAGCTATTGGCATACTTAATCGTTTCCATAAGGATCAATGTATAGTTTGTGATACCACTGGTATTGACTGGCAGGCATTGCTGGCGGCTAAAACGGATAATCGTGCAAATGTCTTTGAAGCTATCGATAAAGATATTCAACCACTCATTAAAAAAATTATTTCTTTAGTACCTGCTACAGACCCATTTAACATCAAGGTTATGCTGCTAGATGCAATTAGCAATGGTACGAAAAGAAACATAGACTCACTGATATCGGATTTTAAAACCATTAAAGGAAAATTTGAACGTTTGGTTATTAACGAATTATCAGCGGTTTTTGACAATAGTGATTTGCCAGCAAAAATGAAAGAATATCAAGAATTGATAGATGAAAGACCGGAAATTTCTGAAGAAGATATGCTTTATATTGAAGAAATAATTGGTAATAGCATGAATAAAAAGCTTTCACTGGAACGCGACGAAAATAAAAATTTACGCATTACGTTATCCAACAATGAATTTTTGGGTAAAACGCGCGACCAGTTGCCATTAAGCACAGGTGAGCAAAATTTTTTGTCATTAACATTTGAGTTTTTAAAAGCTAAAAATTCAGCTTGCCCTATTGTTGTTATTGATGACCCTATTTCAAGTTTTGATTCAATATACAAGAATAAAGTTGTATATGCTATTGTAAAAATGCTTCATCATAAAAAACGAATTATTTTAACTCATAACACAGACTTGCTCTGCTTACTTGACAGTCAATACAAAAGATGTTACAAGCTGTATTTGATGAATAATACTGATGGGGAAGAAAACGGTTTTATTCCACTTAATAGCAAAGAACAAGAAATGTTAATTAGCCTCGAAAAATTGCTTGCCACATTCAGAGGACCAATTTTCTATTGTATCCGAGATATTAATATTTTTCTCATTTCAATGGTACCATTTATGCGAGGATATGCAAACATCATCAATAAGGAAACATTGACAGAAAAATTAACTCAGTTGATGCATGGCTATAAGGACGTAAAAGTAGATATTGCCAAAGCTTACATTGAGTTATTTGGAAATAAGGATGGTGTAATACCAGATACCTATGAAGTATCAGTTCCAGATATTTTAAGAAAAACAGTGGATGGTGTAAACATTTTAGATAATTCTAAATATCCCTTATTAGATAAAACTTTACGGCATTCATTCACATACCTATTTTTACGGCTTTTAGTCGAAAAGAAGCTTGTCGAAAAATTTAAAATAGATACTGATCAAAACAAACAGTTAGGTCAAATTATAAATGCGGCTTACCCTGATGAAACGGATATTGCGCAAATACGTAATCGAATTAGACTCACATCTAAGAAGACTTTGATAAACGAGTTTAACCATTTTGAAGGAAATTTAAGTATTTTTCAACCTGCAATTGATATAACGGACCAAGCTCTTAATAAGGAAAAGGTGGATATCACTAATTTTGTAAATAGCTTATAAAATATAATACATTAAAATGCTATAATATTCCTTCTCTTTGGGCGATTGCTGCCAAAGAAATGTTTTATGTAAGGGTTTCTACATTCTATAAGATGAAATCATCGCAAGGGGTATATAATATATTTGATGCTACGAAGGTTTTTGGTTCTGTTACTTAGTAGAGCATAATTTTTAACAATTGAAACTGTTATCCTTTGTAAAAATTTGATGCATCATTGATGATTTTGGAAGACAATTTGCTATATAAATACATATATAAGAATTCATTGAAATTCGTTGCCTTATCTGAACTCTGAGATACCCTACTTCTCAATCTAATCAACAGCGAAATTAGAGTTAGAATGTGAGGGGGCACAAATTATGGACAAAGGTAATACGATTAAAAATCTATTGCAAAATTCTATTGCTGCCTATTTTGCTGCTATTGAGATACATAATAAGCCTAATATTACTTATCGTTACGAAACAACTACCTTGCTGCTCATAAATGCATGGGAATTAATATTAAAAGCTTTTATCAGAAAATATGTGAAAAGCAAAGATATTTTTGAAAATAATCGCCATACAATCCCGTTTAATAAAGCAGTTAAATATGTAAATGATTATTTGAACAAGAAAAAAGCAAATAGTTTTACTGCTATTAAGAAAAATCTATGTATCATAGAAGAATATAGAAATAAAATTGTGCACTTCTATCACGAACCTCTCGAGATGCTAATTTTTTCACTGATTGCGCGTTGTGCATTAAATTACGTTGAATTTGTTAAGGAGCATTTTTCGAGAGACATAATAGTTGAACAAGGGTTATTCATTATGCCTCTAGGATTTAAACAACCATTTAGGCCTGAAGATTTTTTATCTAAAAAAGCAATAGATAACGTTTCTTCTAAGGAAGGAAAGAATTTCATCGATAACATCGTAAAAGTAATCGAAGATCTGAAAGAACAAAATATTGAGGATCCAATTGTTTTACCTTTTAATGTTTATATGGAGAACGTAAAAAAAATAACTAACAGTGATATATTAATTGCATTAACATCAGAAGATAAAGCAGACGCGAAATTAGCAAAAGTGACCAAATATAAGCCAGTGAACGATCCCGGCGCCCAAAAAGTACATTTATCCGATGAAGAAATTATTAATAAATATCCTTTAAAGTACTATGATGTATGGCATATATGTAAAGAAAAAATTCAAGGTTTTAAAAAAAATCAAGATTTTAATAATATTATGAAGGAAATAAAAAAAGATCCAACCTTAAGTTATGAACGAAAACTCGACCCTAAGAGTGAGAGATCTCTCTCACAATATTTCTATTCCGAATCAGTAATAGATGAAATAAAAAAAGAATATAATCAAAGTAATGAACACCATACTCAAACTTAATCTTAACTTTGACCGTTGGACCTTGTTTTTAGTAAACTGAATGTAAAAAAGTGAATTTGTAGGGGTAAAATACCTATTTTCTTCTTAGCAACATTTTTGAAAAGCAGAAAAAGTTGAAAACACTGTTTTCAATTATTCATGCCTGTTTTAAAATTCTTACGTTTTTGTAACTGTCAAACTCAGGAAAATACAGAACCAACCTGACGTAAAAAGACTACAGTAGGCTATGTTTGCCGAAGTGTACTCTGCCGCTGGGATGTACCAGACTGGTACAACATCCTTATTATACTCTCAAGGCACGTTGAATCAGTAATATTGATGACGAGGGTGGGTTAACTACTGCCTACTTCCCTATAGTCAAATTTCACTTAATCCCAAACTGCTTTCTTACCTTATAATAACCAGCTATAAATGGAACTGAGCCGCTTGTGCTAATCTTGGCCTACTGGTATAATAATATGCAAATTAATTAGAAAAAGCTAATCGGTGATATATCAAGGGGTAAAAATAAAAAATTGTTGAAAATTAGCGTAACTGATAATACCCATACCTTCAGAAAAATTCAAAATAGGATTGAAAAAAAGAAAAAAGGAGGAATAGTATATGGCAAGGGTTACGGCAGTTAATATAAGCCAAAAAAAGGGAGTGATAAAGAAATCGATACCTTTGGGATATTTCAAGGAAAATCACGGTCTGATGGGAGATGCCCATGCTGGAGAATGGCATAGACAAGTGAGCCTTTTAGGGCAGGAAAGTATTGATAAGATTGCTGCACTGGGCATCGAAGGCCTTAGTGCGGGAAAATTTGCCGAGAACCTCACGACAGAGGGTATAGATTTATATAAATATCCTGTCGGGACAAAGCTTAAGATAGGCGAGACATTAATGGAAATCACTCAGATAGGCAAAAAATGTCATACAAAATGTGCAATTTTTGAACAAGTGGGTAGGTGCGCTATGCCCTTGGAAGGAGTGTTCACAAAGGTAATAAAAGGCGGATATATACGTCCTGGAGATGAGATAGAGGTCTTGGAATAATTCAGGGTCTTTTCTATTGCGGTCTTTCTGTTAAAATGAATGTAACCAATACTCCTGGCAGATTTTTAGTACCATTTTTAAGTTTCACATCCATACATATTATACGAGGGAGATTTTTATATGTTTAAAAAACAGAAGAAACAGGAACGGTTTGTCATTAAAGAAGAACAATCATTAGGATTAGGTGCTATTTATATCGTTGTTGATACTCAAACTGGAGTTAATTATTTAATGAATACTGGTATTGGGCCAAAGGGTATTACACCTTTATTAGATTCAGATGGTAAAGTAATTGTTGACAAGTTAGGAATCAAGCAATGACGCATATAGTGGCAGTCTGTCTGCTCCCACTTCTGGCGCCGAAACCGTGAGACAGGATATAAGTAGAACATCTCGTATAGTTAAGTTTGTAATTATAAAACTATCTATTTAGGCTGAATTTATCCTAAATTAATGAACCATAATATTAATAGAAACGAAAGATTTTCTGTCCGATTCGTCAGGCAGTTTTTATATTGCTATCTTCATCTTGTAGTATTCAGATGGTGTCATTGCTCCAAGTCTGCGCTGAACCCGTTTATTAACAAAGTAATCCATGTAATTGCTTATTGCTTCAATTAATTCTTCTTTGCTTTGAACTTCTTGCCATAATACATTTCTCTCTTCATAAACTCCCCAGAAGCCTTCCAGCGGTCCATTATCTATGCAGTGAGCTAGTTTTATTATGGTTTCCCAGGGCATACTCTCCGAAAGCTTTGTAGTTATAACTCCACTGCCTTAGACATCTGGGATTAATCCCGTAATTCTTTCCAAGTTTATAAAATGTTAGACACTCTTCATCATGTTCCTTTAAGATAGTTTGTTTCAGCTCTTAACTTTACTTTTTCTTTTTTGACATAAATATGCACCTCATTTGGTTTTTTTATGTTTTTACTGCGTGTTAGATCATAATTAAGTGTCATCGAAATAGGATATTGGTTAGATAGTATTTATGTCTTTGAACTTGATTTGCTTTTTGTTAGTTGAATGTTGTATAATTTATCCACAAGAATATTTATTTCTTCTCTTAATTTTACCATGTTTAAGGTTTCGTATGTTTTCTTTAGTTGAGATTTAGTTTTTTCGCTAACAGTATTGCTTTCAAGCAACCGTTGGTATGGAGTCTTAGGTTTCTCATATTCTTTTTTTATTGTTTTACCCGTGTCGTTCTTTACTTTGTTTTTTAGTTTAAAGTTGGGTATGAAGAAGTTATCTAGTAAGTCTGCTTTGCTGTAAATCTCGTTGAGCAGACTTACCTCTTCTTCACTCTCATACCTGAAATACCCCACCAATTTTCTTACCTTATCCCCGTTCTTTTGTTCCACGTGAGCGTTATCGTTTTTCTTGTAAGGTCTACTTCTTGAAAGATTAACTTCGTTCTTCCCTTTTACCTTTTCAAAAAGCACTTTAAGTATAGTTTTATCGTTATCCTACCTCTTCAAAGGCATATCTTCCAAAGTTTGCTGAAATTGGTACCTTTTGATATATGAACGCATTACCTTTATGCTTCTTTGTAGATACCTTAGGAAATCTACTTACCATTCTTTTCAATGTACCTAAGGATACCTTCTTTGCTTCTTCTGTCTTTGAAAGTTCATACAATGAAAATCTGTTATTCTTTTTCAATTCCTCGATGTATACTTCCAACATCGGATGAAGTTTTTCAGCACAAATACATCCAGATAATCCCCAACATTTCCACAATATCACTTCATGAATAGATTCATACTTCTTCTTTGGTCCTCTTCTCTTTTTTGAATTCTTTTGAGTATCTTTTTCTTGAAACAGATACCTATTCTTATACCTTTCAAACCTTTTTACAGCTGTAGCTCTTTTTACTTTTGTTAGTTCACAATACTTTGAAATAATCTCTGACTTCTCTTTTTTACTTGATTTCAAATATTTTTCTGCCAAACCTTAGACCCCCTTCGGGGCGTTTTCTGGTTAGTTCCATATCGAATGCCTCCATTTTTCCCTTGTCTCCTTTCAAAAAGAGTCAGGGATATGATATCATTTCAAAGACATCGAATTATGATCTAACCAATCTTTTTCACGGACATCTAATATGATCTAATGCGCCGAACGGAATAAAGCGGGTTTGAGGGGATAAAATACATAATTTTTTGAAAAAATTGTTTTGATGTAGTGACACTTTTTTCTCTTTTAATTATATTATTCTCTTGACTTCATAATAGTTATGTGGTATAATATTAAAGACATTATGAAGTTGGGAGATGATTTGGATGTATGTTAGAACCGTAAAAAACAATCAAGGGAAAGAATACTTAAGAATAGTAGAAAGTTACCGTGAAAACGGTAAGAACAAACAAAAGATTATCGCTAATTTGGGTAGAATCGATACTATCAGTAGAAAAGAAGTGGAAAATATTGTCGATAAACTCGTACAGATATATGATATAAAAGGTTATGTGAATTTGAATAGTGTTGAAGAAGCACCTGATAAGAAGAATTATGGGATAAAGGTAATAGTTGATAGATTGTTTGAAAGGTATGAGATGGATAAGTTCTTTGAAAAGATGGATAAAAAGACGAGGTTCGATGTGGAAGATTTGTTGAAAATAATGGTTATGAACAGAATAATAGAACCAAAAAGTAAGTTGGGAATATTCAGCGAGTTAGATTATTACGGATTCAAAAGAATAGATGAGGCAGAAACGGATGAAGAAGGGATAGCCTTACAATGGCTGTACAGAACGCTAGATGTGTTAGCGCAGAAGAAGGAAGAGTTAGAGAAACATCTGTACCGTCAAAGGATGAGTTTATTCAATTCTGTAGTAGATTTAGTGTTTTACGATGTAACGACGTTAGCCTTTGAGACACAACAAACGAACGAGTTACTACAGATGGGGTATTCGAAAGATAAGAAGTTCAACGAATCACAGGTGGTTCTAGGGATGTCGATAGATAGGGATAGGATGCCGGTTAGTTTTGATATATACCCAGGTAACACGTTCGAAGGACATACGTTCAAAGATACGATAGAGGCGATGAAAAAGAGATATCAGTTGGGAAAGGTAATAGTGGTTAGTGATAGAGGGATGATGAGTAGAACCAATATGGAAATAGTAGAGAATTCCGATTACGAATTCATAGTTGGTAAATCGATAAAACAGTTAAAAAAGGTGGATATATCCGATGGAGGATTCACTGAAATAGTAAAAGGGATTGAATACAGAGAAATAGAATACGAAGGTAAAAGATTACTCATAATACATTCAGAGGAAAGGGTAGAAAAAGATAGAAAAGACAGGATTAGATTGATTGAAAAAGCGAAAAAAATGTTGAAAGATGGGAACATAGAAACAAAAAGCAAAAGAGGTGCAAAAAAGTACTTAAAGACAAAGAACGAAGTAGATTATACACTTGATATACAAAAGATAGAAAAAGACGAAAAATATGACGGATACTATGGAATAATAACAAACACACAGTTGAATCCAAAACAGATATTAGAGCAATACCATACCTTGTGGAAAGTGGAAGAAAGCTTCAGAACACTAAAGAATTATCTTGAGACAAGACCAATATTTCATTGGACACAGAAAAGGATAAAGGGACACATTGTGATGAGTTTTGTATCTTACATAATGCAAAGAACGCTAGAATTAGAACTAGAAAGGAACAATATAGAATACTCACACGAAAAGATAAGAGAAGCGATTAAAAACATGGAATACATAGATATTAAAGTCAACGAACAACATTTTGCTATTAGGACTAACATGAATCTTTTGGCTCAGAAGATATTGAAGATACTTAATATACCAATTCCAAAAGTGGTAACACCATATGAGGAATTCATAGAGAAACTAAAACTACAGAACGAAAATAAGGAAATTAAAGGGTTAGAAAGGAGCAAAGCAAAAGTATAAGACTAAAACACTGATAAATAAAGGAAAAGAAAGGCATGTAGTGACACTTTTGAAAAACACAGAAAGCAAAAAACGCTTTTTTGCAGTTATTCATGCCTGTTTTAGAATTCTTACATTTTTGTAACTGTCAAACTCAGGAGCACAAAAGCATATTGATACTGGCCATGTTTTATCACGTAGGAGGTAGATAATTAATTNNATATACTATAGCGCAGAAATCCGAGAATGTCAGCAAATCGCAGGGTTTAAATTCCCCGTCTTTTGCATTCATTACCTTTAGGGTGGTTACAATGGCTATACTGTTTTTGACTTCCTTGTCCAGGTCCTCGATATCTTTTGGCGCTGGTATGAAACTTATATCCGAATCTAAGAGTTTATCATAACCTGCAGCTCTTGAAAGCCAGAGGGCAATCTGGGCTCTTGTAACTGCATCGGATGGTTTTACATCCTCTTTTATCACACCTTGTTTCATTAAAGCTTTCAAGGCGATTCCTTCAGGCGTGGTTTCTACAGCCCCTTCCTCTGTTCTGGACTCTGGCATCGGATAATAATTTGGAGTAAATGCCTTAGTAAGTATTAGTGCAGCCTGGCCTACTGTCACATTTTCACTAACCTCTGGTACCGGC
>NZ_AZRI01000022.1:0-2004 GCF_002895585.1 Petrotoga sp. 9T1HF07.CasAA.8.2
ACGAAGATTTCAATAATTTTGGCCTCTACGGTATTCTTCAGGTAAACAGTCAGATAGAAGATCTAAATAGTATTTTAGTAGATATAAACGAACTAACCTACGATTTAGTGGCTACAAAAACTTATACACTTGGTGAGAAACAAACCTCAGAATTATCTTTATATCCAGGATTTGGTCTCTCAATAAGTAAAGAAAATCAACCATCTATATACTTTAATTTCGGAGCTCAGTACGCTTTTCCTTTTCAAAAAAGCAAGGTTTTTCTTTTTTACTTATTTCATCAACACTTACACACTATAAGTTTATCATTCGAATTTTAACCGTGTTGGGCAGAAGGGTGAAACCATTATTCAACCTTCCTTAGAGGGTGGGCTGCGGGGCGAAGGGGCGCTATTTATAAAGTTCTTAAAAACAGTAAAAATAATAACATCAGGAGGAACCTTTAATTTATGTCACCAAGTGAACTAGTAACCCTTATAGTATTCGCTGTAGTATTGTTTTTTATCATCACCCACAAAATTAACAGAACCATTGTTGCCATGTTAGGAGCTTCGGTGCTTATTATATTCGGAGTTTTTCCGGACGAAATTGAAGCCATAAGAAATTATATCGATTTCAACACCCTTCTTTTACTGCTCGGGATGATGTTATTTGTAAGCGTTATTCGTAGAACTGGCCTTTTTTCATATGTAGGTATTAAGACTTTGAAAATATTTGGGCATAACGGATACATGTTGTTTATTTCCTTAACTTTTTTGGTTGCATTAATTTCAGGTTTCATTGATAATGTTACTACGATACTTGTTTTTATACCTATTACCTTTGCTATAACGGATTCTTTAAAAATCAATTATTTCCCTTATGTTTTAGGGGAAATTTTTGCATCGAACATTGGAGGTATGGCAACCATCATTGGTGATCCACCCAATATTATGATAGCTTCAGCTGCAGGATTTTCCTTTTCAGAATTTGCTTTAGTTATGTACCCAATTGCAATAATGAATCTCTTGTTCATGGATATGCTTTTTATATTCATTTTTAAAAAAGATCTTCAAATCAAATTTGATAAAGAGAGTATAAAAAGTTTTGATACGTCCCATTTGATCGAAGATAAAAGAAGATTTTTCCTGTCCATAATTCTTTTTGTAAGTGTAATAATCGCTTTTTCTACTCAACACTTTTTAGGTTTGGAGAGTTCTACTATTGCAATAGTAGCAGGATTCTTCTCTTTACTACTATTAGCGCCAAATCAGGTGAGGGATACTTTGAATGAAGTTGAGTGGGAAAGTCTTTTATTCTTTTTTGGTTTATTTCTCATTACAGGGGCGATGGAAGAAACAGGACTGATAGCTAATTTATCCGATGTCATGGTAAAAGTTGCTGGAGATTCGGTAAAATCTTTCACTTTGTTTATTTTACCAGTTGCTAGCTTAATTTCAGGATTCATTGATAATATTCCTTTTACAGCGACTATGATTCCCGTTGTTCAACATTTACAAGTAGTGCAACCCGGTATTTTCAGTAATTTAGATCCGGTGTGGTATTCTCTTGCAATGGGTGCGTGTTTGGGTGGGAATGCAACTTCCATCGGTGCATCCGCAAATATAATTGGACTCGCGATGTTAACCCAGTTCAAGAATAAAACTATCTTGTTCAAAGATTTTGCTAAATACGGATTTTTACTTGTTTTAGGAAATATAGTTATCTCAGAAATTTATTTATTATTATTGTTTTTCTAGAAACTCTAGGATGGATTACAAGAAGAAGCCATACTTGCCAGTCCCTTATGGGCAAGTCAAGGAGTGGGGGCCTAGACTCCTTCATCCTTAGAGGGCGGGGAGCGGGGCAAGGGGCGCTAACAAAGACTAAACACGACTTACAAGAAAACTAAGCAAACAATTAATCCAAAAAAATGGTTTTAAAAAGGGTCACAGGGCGGAGCCCTCCCCCTGCCAGTTTAAGGGACCGCAGGTCCCTTCCTTAGAAGGGTGGGGAGCGGGGCAA
>NZ_AZRI01000023.1:0-9827 GCF_002895585.1 Petrotoga sp. 9T1HF07.CasAA.8.2
CCCGCTCCCCACCCGTGTGGAAAGGTTCTTTGTTAGCGCCCTTCCCCCGCTCCCCGCCCATAAGGAAGAGGGACCTGCGGTCCCTTAAACCCTGTTTTTCACCCATAAGGAAAAGGGCTCCATCTGATCAGTTATTTTCGATGAATTTTTCTATACTTTTAATGAATTGTCTAATGTCATCCAAATTTTCTGTTATTATGTCGTACAGCTCTTCTTGAGAGATCATGTGATACATATGGACCAATCTATTCCGATAACCAGCCATTTGAATCAATTTCTGGCTCAAATTCTTGTTTATAATATCTTTTTCTCCAAGCCCCAAAGCAATAGCCTTATATTCCGTGGACATATCTATGCTCCCTGTCTTAGCTAATATATGCCTTCCAATGTCAAAGATTGCTTCTAAAGACCTTCGGAGAAAGCTTTCAGCGGCTGCAGGGTTTCTTCTATCTCGTAGAAATTCTTCTTTTGATAAATGAGACAGTATTTCTAACTGAATTAGATAGTCATTGATAAGTAGCAATCTATCTCTAATAAGTTCTTTATTTATCATCATTTATTTCTCCTCGTACTTTTCTAATACTTCCTTGGTGTATAAATCGAGTACATATTTAAAATCCGCAGCACGCCTTAATACCATCATTTCGTATTCATCTTTGAAACTTTCTGATTCGCTATATACGCATATGCCTTTTAAAGCTTCAGTTTGGAATACAGAATGAGTTTCTTGTAAAAAAACAAGATCTAATTTGTAAGGTTTGAATAATTCTTCTAATTCATTGTATATACTCGCATAAAGCTTGTATCTTTGCTTTATAGTATCCAAATCAAACAAAAAAACTATTCCCACATCTATGTCTGTGAGAGGATCATCTATTTTTATATTGTTATCATCATTGTCTTTTAGTAACTGATAAGCCTTTTCTTTCTGCGAGCCAAACAAATAAACTAACCCTATTTTATATTTTTTACACAAATCTTTTAGGAATTCTAATTTGTCCTGAACCATGTTGTTCACCTGCTTAATTCTTATGTATTTAAATCTTATACTGTCTTGGGAAACTTTAAAAAGATAGATGCAGCGCCCCTTCGCCCCGCTCCCCACCCATGTGGAAGAGGGACCTGCGGTCCCTTAAACCCTGTTTTTCACCCATAAGGAAAAGGATCATTATTTGCACCCCTTCCCCCGCAGCCCGTCCATATGAGGATTAAATTGATTTTTACTATTTTAATTATATCATATCTTTTTGAAGGTGAGTTATTTTATCATATACTTCCGTATAATAAGTTTTATAGCGCCCCTTCGCCCCGCTCCGCACCCATAAGGAAAGAGGGACTTGCGGTCCCTTAAACCCACGGGGGTGAAGGGCTTCGCCCTGTGACCCTTTTAAAAAAGTGCGTTTTTGTGAGCTGCGCTTAGTCATTATTTGCGCCCCTTCGCCCCGCAGCCCGCCCATCTAAGGAAGAGCGTTGCCCACCCCTTTAAGGAAGGAAATCTTTACTTTTTTAAAAAATGAGTGTTATAAGGATAGGGACGGAAAGAGAAAGGATTACTCCTTGTCCAAAGGCTATTAGAGTAGTTTCTTTATCAGTGCTTTTTGATATTACTCCAAGCATGGTGTCCATTGAAGTGGCTCCTCCAATTGATGCTGCTCCTAAAGGTGACCATTTAGCAACTAAAGGAATTAGAACTATTGCTAAAATTTCTCTAATTACATTTGCAGTGAAAGAAATTGCTCCTAGAACAGGAGAGTAGAGATTGCTGATCATAACCCCTGAAAGGGAATACCAACCGAATCCTGCAGATGCGCCTAGTGATTCTTTTAAATTAAGGTTCGTGAAAAATATTGCCAAAGAGCCAAAGATAAGACTTCCTAATATGGTTAAAATTGATTGAAAGAGTATATTTTTCATGTTGACTTTTAATTTTGAGAGTATCTTTTCTTCACTGCCAATATCAACCCCAACGCTAAAAACCAAAAACATTAATAAAATAGTAGTTAAATTGTTCGGGATATTAAAGTTAAAATAGATACCGGATATTATTCCAGCAACGACTGCAGATAATAGCAATATCATTTAGTTTTCTCCTTTTTAAAGAACTTTTCGTAAATAGAAGTAAAAAGAACGCTTCCAATAATAGAAAAAACAGCTATGTATAAAGCTGTGATTCCAATTTCTTTAATTTGAGAAATCAAGACGTCATCGTTGCCAATTTCATAACCCATGAAAAAGAGTAACAAAACCGTTGACCATAGAACAGGTTTGATTTTTTTCAACCATTTTAGCCTTCCTTTTAATCCAAAAAAAAGGCCAATTGAAAAAGCTATAAGTATTCCCACCATCATAATGGATCCACCTCACACCCTGCCTTTATAATTTTTAAAATTTCCCCATTTTTTTCAGCTTTTCAGATATTTTTCTTACGTCTTGTGAGTTTTCTTCTTTTGTGATTAAGATACCGTTTTCTCCTTCAACTACTATAATATTTGATAATCCAATTATTCCTACAAATTTATCGGATTTAACGAACACATTTTTCCCATTTATGACTTCAACGTTTTCGTCGTTGTCTGAGTATCCTTGCAGTTCTCTTACTGATACCCAGTTTCCTACATCAGACCATGTAAAATCTGCTTTGACTACATAGACGTTATCCGAGCGTTCCAATAGAGCGTAATCGATGCTTATTTTTTCGATAGTGGGCATGATTTTTCTTAAGCTCTCTGTGTCCCATGGAGAGATGTTTATGAGTTTGTTATAGATGTCAGAAGAATGTTTTTTCATTTGTTCTAAGAATGTGCTTTTTTTCCATACAAAGATCCCGCTGTTCCAATAGAAGTTTCCTTTTGATAGAAAGGTTTTAGCTTTTTCAGGGTCTGGTTTTTCTTTGAATGAATTGACTTTGTATGTTGAGTTGCTTATTGGAACTCCTGCTTCTATATAGCCATAACCAGTTTCTGGCCTGGTTGGTGTTATTCCGAAAGTGAATAGTCCGTTGAATTCTTGGGCGCCTTGTATTGCTTTTGATAGAGTGTCCCAAAATTTTGATTTGTCAGGTATGTAATGGTCGGCAGGGAGTATTGTTACTATTTCGTCATCTTGGGCTGTTAGAGTTCCTATCATGCAGGCTGGCGCGGTGTTTCTTGGAATTGGTTCTAAGATGATGTTGTCTTTGGGTATTTCTGGAATTTCTTTCATCGTTAGTTGTTGATATTTTTCTGATGTAATGATAAAGATGTCTTCGGGTTCCATTTTGTAGCTCATTCTTTCATAGGCTTCTCTTATGAGGGTTTTGTCTGAGAAAAGTTTTAGGAATTGTTTTGGTGTTTTTGAGCTTGATAGAGGCCAAAATCTTTCTCCTGAGCCTCCTGCAAGGATTATTGCCTTCATAACTAACCTCCCTTTGTAATAGCTCCCCTTCGCCCCGCAGCCCACCCATGTGGAAGAGGGACCTGCGGTCCCTTAGACTCTGCTGGGATAAGGGCTTCGCCCTGTAACCTTTTTAAAAGTAGAGTGTTTTTTTATAAGCTGCGCTTAGTCTTTATTTGCGCCCCTTCGCCCCGCAGCCCGCCCATGAGGAAAAGCTTCTTTTTTAGCGCCCTTCCCCCGCTCCCCACCCTTTTTTGGAAGGGACCTGCGGTCCCTTAGACCCGGGGGGTGGAGGGCTTCGCCCTGTAACCCTTTTAAAAGTGGAGCGTTTTTTGTGAGCTGCGCTTAGTGGTTATTTGCGCCCCTTCGCCCCGCAGCCCACCCATTTAAGGAAAAAGGAAAGGATTGCACCGTTCTACCCGTGAGTAAAAGGTTCTTTTTTAGCGCCCTATCCCAGCTCCCCACCCGTTTTAGCAAGGAGGAAAGGAATATGAACCATTCCGTTCATAAGGAAGGGGGCTTTATTTTATTAGGAATTTGAGATATAGTCCACCTAGAGGTGGTAGTGTGAGTATTATGGATTGTTCTCTTCCATGCATGGGTATGTCTTGGGAGTATACTTCTTTTGGATTGTCTACTCCACTTCCGTAGTATTGTGTCCAGTCTGTGTTGAGTATTTCTTGATATACTCCTTTTTTTGGTACGCCTATTCTATAGTTATCCCTTGGTACTGGTGTGAAATTGAAGGCGCAGACGATGATTTCGTCTTCGTTTTCTGATTTTCTTATAAAAGATATTACACTGTTGTCCGCATCGTTGAAATCTATCCATTCGAAGCCTTCATACCTGTGATCAATTTCAAATAATGCGGGATGATTTTTGTACAGTATATTTAAATCTTTTAAAAATAGTTGTGTTTTTTTATGAGGTTCGTATTGTAATAGGTGCCAGTCTAAACTGTTGGAGCAGTCCCATTCTTTTCTTTGGGCTATTTCACTTCCCATAAAGAGTAAATTTTTCCCAGGATGGGCATACATGTAGGAGTAAAAGAGCCTTAAGTTGGCGAATTTTTGCCAATCATCACCTGGCATTTTTTCCAAAAGAGACCTTTTGCCATGTACGACTTCGTCATGAGAAATGGATAAGATAAAGTTTTCGGAAAAAGCGTATACTAGGGAAAATGTGAGGTCGTTTTGATGGTATCTTCTAAATATTGGGTCTTTGCTAAAGTATCTTAGTGTGTCATTCATCCAGCCCATATTCCATTTGAATTCAAAGCCTAAACCGCCCTCATGAACCGGCGTAGTTACTCCTGGAAACGCCGTAGATTCTTCTGCAACGGTTACAATCCCAGGGAAGTATTGATAGGCGACGGTGTTGAGTTGCTTGATGAAATCAATGGCTTCGAGATTTTCTCGCCCGCCGTATTTGTTGGGAATCCATTCTCCATCTTGTCTGCTGTAGTCTAAGTATAGCATTGAAGCTACAGCGTCTACCCTTAAGCCGTCGATGTGGTATTTATCCAACCAAAATAGTGCGTTTGCCAATAGAAAGTTTTTAACTTCGGTTCTTCCGTAATTGAATATGTAAGTTCCCCAGTCTTTGTGTTCTCCCAATCTGCTGTCGAGGTGTTCGTAAAGGGCTGTGCCATCGAATCTTCCCAAAGCATGTGCGTCTTTTGGGAAGTGTCCAGGCACCCAATCAACGATGACGCCTATACCTTCTTGATGCATTTTATCTACAAAGTACATGAAATCTTCCGGTTTTCCAAACCTGCTTGTTGGAGCATAGTAACCTGTTACCTGGTATCCCCAAGAGATGTCTAAGGGGTGTTCGCTTACCGGTAATAGTTCTATGTGAGTAAAATGGTTTTCTTTAAGGTATGCTGAAAGCTTTTCCGCTAGTTCCCTATAACTTAGAAATTGATTTTCTTCTTTTCTTGCCCAGGAGCCTAAATGGACTTCATAGATTGACATTGGTCCTTTTATCCAATTTTTATTTTTTCTTTCTTCCATCCATTTGGAATCATTCCATGTGTGCTTGTTATGTATGTCGTATACAATGGCGGCTGTTTTGGGCCTTACTTCAAAGTAAGTTCCGTAAGGGTCTGTTTTTAGCAAGATGTCTCCATTTTGAGTTTTGATTTCAAATTTGTATAAGTCTCCTTCAACAACACCGGGAACGAAGATTTCCCATATTCCTGATTGACCTAAGACCCTCATTTGATGAATTCTTCCGTCCCAGTTGTTGAAGTTACCAACGACGCTGACTCTTTTAGCGTTTGGTGCCCACGTTGAGAATAAAACCCCTTCGATTCCGTTTATTTTCATGGGGTGTGCGCCTAGTTTTTCGTATATTTTGTAATGGTTCCCTTCATTGAAGAGATATCTGTCGTATTCAGATATGACTGGTAAAAAAGAGTAGGGGTCTTTGTAAGTCCAGGTGTTGGCGTTGTAGTCTGTGCATTTTATTTCGTATTCAAATATTTGGGATCCTGGGATCTTTTTTTCAAAGAGTCCAGTTTTGTGGATTTTATCGAGTTTTATAGTGGTGTTTTTAGAAATCAAATATGCTTCTTTTGCAAAGGGTTGTAGAACCCTTATGACTAAGTTTTCTTTGTCGAGCTCTCTTAAACCTAGATAAATAAATGGGTCGTGACATTCGGCATTGACAAGCATATTTATTTCTTGTTCCGTTAGTATTGGCATGTGTTGCCACCTCCTTTTGTGTTAGCGCCCCTTCGCCCCGCAGCCCACCCATAAGGAAGGGGGTCTTTGATAGCTCCTTTCTCCAGCAGCCCACCCATAGGGAAGGTTTTTATTAATTTATCGTAAAGTAGGTGCCGTTTTCTTGTGAGAGTTTCCCGTCTATTTCTAGTTGCATTATAGTGGATAATATTGCAGAGACGTCTTCTTTTAAGGTTTCACATATTGAGTCTAAGTTATTCTTCCCTTCGTTTATTAGTTTTAGTATTTTTTCTTTTAACTCCATTTCTTCAGGATTTTCAGAGGGACTTTCCCCTTCTAAGTTGGTTATTCCAAATAATTCTTTTAGGTGTTGTATAGATATTATGGGAGTGGCTCCAGAGTAGATTAGATAATTAGTACCGTATGAATTTAACCTTGTTATATCCCCTGGTACGGCTAATACTTCTCTTCCATAATCGAGTGCGTATCTTGCGGTTATCAATGATCCACTTTTTTTAGCAGCTTCAACGACTATGGTTTTTTCTGATAGAGCTGCAATTATGCGGTTCCTGTACGGGAATGTGTACTTTGTTGCCCTGGTACCTGGAAAATATTCTGATATTATTAGCCCTTCTTCTTTTATTTTGTTGTAGAGTGATTCGTTAGATTTTGGATATATTATGTCTATCCCGTTCCCGAGAACGGCGATCGTTTTTTTAGCGTTTCTTTGGGCTATCGAGTCGATTCCATATGCCATTCCGCTTACTACTGTGTAGCTGCTCAGGGCTTTGGCGATTTCAATGCATATAGATTTTCCGTAGTCTGTGACTTTTCTTGTACCAACAATGGAGACGGTTTTGCTTTTTAAAAGCGATGGATCACCGAAATAGTAAAGAATTACTGGAGGGTCGTTGATGTTTTTTAATAGATCTGGATATTCTTCATCCCAGTAAGTGATTATGCCTAAATCTTTTATCTTATCCAAGCTTTGGACTATTTTTCTTTTGTTTTCTTCGAATTCTTCTTTGAATAGTGTGGGTGATGTGTCTGTTTCTGTGTATTCTAAGAGCTCTTTGTTGGATTTTTTATATACTTCTTTGAGGGTTATGATGTCTAGTATGTTCAATGATTGTGAAAGCCTCCTTCCGCCCTGGTTCCTTCTAGAATCAATTTCTTATTTTTGTGGAATGATTTTTATTGTTTTTTTGTAAGCTACGCTTAGTCTTTATTTGCGCCCCTTCGCCCCGCAGCCCACCCTTTTTAGGAAGGGACCTGCGGTCCCTTTAACCCAAACATTAAAAGATAAACCCCTTAAGGTCCCCGAACGCACCCATAAGGAAAAGAGTTCTTTATTTAGCGCCCTTCCCCCGCTCCCCGCCCATTTAAGGAAGGGACCTACGGTCCCTTTAACCCAAACATTGAAGGGAAAACCCCTTAAGGTCTCCGAACGCACCCATAAGGGAAAGGTCTTTGTTAGCGCCCTTCCCCCGCTCCCCACCCATTTAAGGAAGGGAGGGCTTTCCTTTAACTGCGCTCCGCGCCCCATTCTGAGAAGAAGATCGGAGGGTGAATGAGCAGATTTCTACCTCCGTTTTTTCTGAATGTCAACGAGATTAGTTGGGCGTCTTTTTCTTTGTTCCCGTAGGCGATATATATGTGTTGAGGTTCTAAATTATTTTTTTCTAAGATTATTAATACGTCTGAAAGAACGTAAGGATGAATTATAAAACAGCCTAGTCCTTTGTTTTTTAAAAGATATTTTGAGGCTTGGATGAAATCTTCTAATACTTTTAGGTCTTCCGCTGATCTGGCGATTTTTCTATCGCTGATTTGACTTTTTAATCCATCAAAGTAGTGTGGAGGATTTGAAATTATATATTCTATAGTTTCTGTTTCAAAATAGTTTTTGACGTTTTTTACTTCGGTATTGAGGAATTCTACGTTGTTTATTTCGTTTATTTCTTTGTTTTGTAGGGAGTATTCATATAGATCTTTTTGTATTTCTATCCCTATTATTTTGCTGTTTGGTAGCATTTTCCCAATTACGAGACTGACGTGCCCTATGCCACTTCCGAGTTCAACGATGGTGGAGTTGTCTTTTGCTGGATGAGTGGCTAATAATAGTACGCTTGCATGTGTTGGGAGATGATGTTTGTTGGGTGTTTTTAGTTTTAGTGATCTGTAAATTTGATCTATTTGATGGATTTTGTTGGTTGTGTCCATGTGTTAGCGCCCTGTTATTTTCTTTGTAGAAATATTGAATATTCTTCCACATTTAGTCTTTCTATTTTTGAATCAATGCTGTTCATGAATGAGAATGTTTCAATGTTCATTAATTTTATAGTAGAAGTTTCCATTATCGTTCTGCTGTTTATAGATGAGTTGAAAAGGTCTATTGTCGAGCTTTTGAATAATGATTCTGCCACGTTATTTAACGATATTTCTTTTAAATAGGTATTATCGATGTAAACACCCGATGAGTTTGTTATTTTAACGTAGTCGGATATGGATGAGTCGTAAATGCAAATTCTTCTTATACTTTGTGTATCGATTGAGCTGTAATTATCAAGGGTTGAGTTTTTAAAAAATAATAATTTTCCTTTGCCGGTAAATTTTATGTTTTCAAAGTCTGTGTCGTAGGCGATTATGGTTCCACCGTTGAGCGCTATTTCTCCTTCTCCAAATATATGAGTTTTATCAAATCCTGGCATTAAAAACATTAACCCTTCAACAACCACAGTAGCACCGTTATATAATCTGACTTCGTTTCCAGATTCTACCAAGAATGTTCTCCCTTCTGGTATTAGTATATCAGAAGCTATAACAAAGGGCGTGTTAATTTGTGGTAAGAAGAGGTTTTTTTCTACTTTGTTTATCGTACCTGAGGCATATGGAACAAGAGCCTCTGAGAGAGTGATTACCGGATCTGAAGGTAACCCGTATGTTCCATTGTTGGTAACTTTTCTTACAAAAATAATATCATAATTTGGGTTTTCAATGAACGTGTTTTTTAATTCAAAAGCTTTTTGCCATCCCAATATTTCATCATATCTTTCAACAACGTAATTTTGATAGTTGGGATCATATCGCCAGGATATGTAATCCATGTCTTCAGAGATTAGTCTTGCCGTAATTTCAGGTGGGGTAGGGATTTGATCGTCAACATTAAAATTCACAAATTTTTCGGTTTTATTTTTGTTTGAGTCAAAAACAATCATGGTTGCATTGGTTGTTGGGTGTAGTAACAAGTCTGATGGGTATTTAACCTCGTTTCCGTCGTCTATGAGAACCAAAAAATTATCATCCCAGTCGTCAGAAATCTCCATATCAAGTTCTGAAAAAAGGTCAACCTTTATAATATCTGAATTTATAACTGGGGGTTTGTCAATATCCGTATCTATTTCGATCTTGTGATCGTAAGTGTTTTCGACATCATCTTTGAACCGTAGAACGTAATTTGTAATTCCGGAATCTTTGGTAATTTTTATTGAGAAACTGTCTTGTGACGAAGTTGAAGAGGCTAATTCTGTTTCGTTGTAGTATAAGGAGACTGTAGAAAAGTCTTCTTCATCTACTTTGTATTCTAAATTTAAATTACCTGCCGATAGTTCTTGGTTGAGATATGATGGTTTTGGTGGAGTGGAATCAAAAGTTATGTTTGTGGCATATTCGGTGATAATTCTGTTTTTGTCATCTAAAAATTTGATGTTGATTTTGTGAGGGCCGTCGCTGATGTCGTATAGCGCCCCTTCGCCCCGCTCCCCACCC
>NZ_AZRI01000024.1:0-58454 GCF_002895585.1 Petrotoga sp. 9T1HF07.CasAA.8.2
AGAAGATAATTTAAGAAAAATGGGGTTAAATGAAAGGCAAATAAAAGCTGTAAAGTATGTAAAAGAAAAGGGAAAGATTACGAATAAGGAATATCAGGAAATTACTAATGTATCTAGGCAAATGGCAACTATTGATCTCGCAGAAATTGTGAAGAAGGGGGTATTTGCAAGGATTGGAAAAGCAGGCAAGGGAGTTGCCTACCAATTGACTAAATTGACTAATAAATGACCAATATTTGACTAATGGAGAATGAAAAAAACATATCAGGAATCAAACAGTTGTTTTAGAACCACATTATATCTCGAATTCTTGAGATTGGTATAGAATTACCTTTCTACAACTACTTCAATATTTCTTTTAGTTCTTCTATAGTTATCTCTAACAAGTTATCTCCTATATAATCTATTGTCTTTTTGTCTGCTTCTCTTATCCTATCTTTTATTTCTTCGGTTAATCGTCTACCAAATCTTTTGTTTAATATTTTAATTGTCAATTCTTTTTCTCCTTCTTCAACGCCTTCTTCAAATAATGAAGTTCCGATCTTTGTCATTCGTATCACCTCTTTCAGTTCGTTTATGTATTCATCCCTTACATAATTATCAGAGAACCCTAATAACGATCCTATTACCGCTTCTTTTTTGTCTTCATCTGGTATTTTGATCGCTAACTCAAAGACATCTTTTGTCACTTCTTCTTCACTTTTTTCGTTTCTCATCAAGGGCAAGAATACTAAATCCATTAGATCTTTATCCGTTAGTTCTTCTTCTTTTTCTATCTTTTCTTTTATCTCTTCATACCTTTTTATTCCATCGTACTTTATCATGAATATTTGTTGTACTTTGTATTTATTTGAACCCATGTCCAATTCACTTTCTGCACTTTCGTATTTTCCTGAGTACATTACCACCGTGTTTATCCTTCTTCTTTCTTTTTGGTATAACGCTATATCGTATTGTGCAAATCTTAGTAAGTCTGCTTTTTTCCATGTAGTTTGAAATTCTAAGTGTAACAGTGAGTTGTCTTCTAGTTCAAATACAAAATCCGGGTTTTGGTTTGATACGTTGATTACTGGTATGTCTATTGGTTTTACTGAAATTATCTTTGGAAAGTTGAGTTCATGATATTCAGCGGGTTCGTCTTTGTGAATGTCACCCGTTCTGTTGGTGTCTTTCATTATTTTCCCCCTCGATAGTTTGTTGAACTATTTAAATTGTATTATATGTTTTTGAAAATCGCTTTAGATCTTAAACATAAATACATTCATTCCAAATTATACCTCTTATTTCTCACACTAAAACAATTAGACAACTTGTATCAGATATGTAATTAGGCATTTTTTACATCATTTCTTAATTCTTCAGCGTTGTAATTAAATAGCGAGATATCGAAACGACCCAATATTTCAATAAAAGCTCTCTTGGAAAGTTCTGCTAGTTGTGAAGCTTCTCCTAAGGATAACTTGCCTTCTTCATATAATTTTGTAGCAATTAGTAATTTAATTTCTTTTTCATTTAAATCAATAAAATCTGGTAGATTAATAGATATAGTTTTCATAAAAAGCTCCTCATACAATATTTCGCTCCCCACCCATAAGAATATACTTATATACAGATATTATAACTCAAAAAACTTTCCTTAACTGAATCTACCGTCGTCTTTCAATTGTTGCAGTTTGTGAACATTTTTCTCAAGCCATCCTATTTTAACTCCCTCATTAGTGGTGAATTCAGGTACGTAGGGTTTTATATCCAAAACAGGGGTACCATCAATTATTTCTACATTTTGAATCTCCAGTATATTCTTTTCTACTTTTATTAACCTAACAACCGATAAACCAAAGGGATTGTATCTAATTTCCATCATACTTTTTGCTAACTTTCCTACTTCCTCAAACATTCTTGGCACCCCCATTTCTTCTAAATCAAGTATAATGAGCTTTATAGCTCCCTTCCCCTGCTGGACACCCATATGGGGAAAAGTATTTTTATTAGCGCCCCTTTCCCCCTACTTTCGGTGCCACCTTGGTTCATATATTTTTGCTCTTTTTCAATTTTCTTCTAACTCATTAGTTATTGAGTTGATTTCGTTCTGAATGACATCACGTCCATCTACAAATTTATATTTATCAATAATATTAAGAGCGTCCTTAAGGTATTTCAGTGCATTCTCCAAATCTCCTTTTTCTTGGTAAATAAATCCAATATTGCTCAAAGCAATTTCTTCTCCCTCTTTGTGATCTATCTCTCTAAAAATTTTTAAAGATTCTTGGAGGTATTTCAGGGCATTTTTCAAATCACCTTTAGCTTTAAAGATTAGCGCAATATTGCCCAAATCATCTGCTTCTCCCTCTTTGTCTCCTTCTTCTTGGTCTATTTTTAGAGCTTCCTCATGATATTTCAGAGCATTCTCCAAATCTCCTTTTGTTTGGTAAATCAAACCAATATTGTTCAAAGTAATTGCTTCTCCCTCTCTGTGATCTAGCTCTCTAAAAATTTTTAGAGCTTTCTGATGGTATTTCATAGCCTCCTCCAAGTCACCCATCTCTGAATAAATCAAACCAATATTGTCCAAAATCATTGCATCTTCTTTACAATAGTCTGCATCTTGGTCTAATTCTAGAAATTCTCGAAGGTGTTTCTCGGCTTCTTCCTGATTGTAATCTATATTCTGGTCTAATTCTAGAACTTCTTGAAGGTGTTTCTTGATCTTTTCCAAATTATCTTTTGTATGGTCAGTCATAAAGATCCTCCTTGCAAAATATGTATTACTTACTGTCATTAGAAACTCTAAAACTTGTTTTAGCGCTTCTTTGCCCCGCTCCCCGCCCATCTAAGGAAGGGGGATTTGAGCCTAACCATCTTACTCATCCAAAAGATCAGATAGAGTTTTGTCTACTTACAACTACTTCAATATTTCTTTTAGTTCTTCTATGGTTATACTTAAAATATTTTTCTTTATTTGGTTTATGGTTTCTTCGTTTGCTTTTCTGATCTTTTCTTCTAATTTTTTATCAAAATCTTCTCCAAACCTTTGGTTTAGAATTTCTATGATTAATTCTTTTGCGCCTTCTGATCTAGCTTTTTCTCTGTCTCTTTTTGCTATTTCTTCTAATGTGTTAAACATTTTTGGCACCTCCATTTCTTTTAGCTCTTCGTACCTTTCTTCTATCTCTTCGTAATCTGTCCTCTTTCCGAACAGTTCTATGAATGCGTTTCTGTGTTTTTTAAACTTCTCTTTTTACTTCTTTTTTATCTCCAAATACTCTTATTGTATTGATTTCTTTATTTTTTAAAGTTGGTGTTAGTTTTTTTTGTATAAAATAATAGTTATTGAATTCTTTTAGGTCATAATATAATGGTTTTCTTCCAGGATTAATTGGGTTTATATTGTTTTCTTTGATAATTCTTTGGATATTTCTTATTGATTGTCCTGTCATTGTTGCTAAATCTTTTTGTGTGAAATATAATTTTTGTTCTTTTTCTTTAATGTTGTCAAATTCTTCATCATAATACAACAAGTCATCTTTCATTTCTTTTAATATCTGTATAAACTCTTCAATTTCTTCTTTGTCTTCATATGTTTTTGGATTTACTAAGAAATTATACAAAACTTCTTTATTTTTAGGCTTTAAATCAGAGAAAATATTTAATAATTCATGTATTTCGAGCATTGTTTTTCCTCCTTATACCCCTTTTTCATTTATTTATTTTAACATTTGCACTTATGTTTGCAGTATATTTTATCATATAATAGATGCGAAGTGTTTCTTTAGTTCATTATCATAACTTGAACGAAAAAACCAAGAGTAATATTTTGAACTTTTTAAAAAAGAGGATAAAAGAAACTTCACCTGATTCTCGGTCCGAGGGCAAAGGGGTGCAAATAAAATTATTAAAAGAGATATCACTTCTCATAAAAGAGGAGTGATATCTATCACTACCACAATTCACTTAAAAATACTCAAAAATCTACCTTCTACAACTACTTCAATATTTCTTTTAGTTCTTCTATGGTTATACTAAGAATATTTTTCTTTATTTGGTTTATAGTTTCTTCATTTGCATTTCTGATCTTTTCTTCTAAACTTTTATCGAAATCTTCTCCAAATCTTTGGTTTAGAATTTCTATGATTAATTCTTTTTCTCCTTCAATTTTTCCTTCCACTTTAGCTTTTTCTCTGTCTCTTTTTGCTATCTCCTCTAATGTGTTAAACATTTTTGGCACCTCCATTTCTTTTAGCTCTTCGAACCTTTCTTCTATCTCTTCGTAATCTGTCCTCTTTCTAAGCAATTCTAAGAATGCGTTTCTGTGTTTATCAAACTTTTCTTTTTCTTCTTCTGGCAACTTCGATATTATATCTTCATTTATCATCTTTAGCAACTCTTCCATTTTTTTTATCTTTACGTTTGGTTTGTCCGTTAATAAGATTACCCCTAGTGCGTTCTTCATATTTATTATCGTTTCTTCTTTTATATTGCTTAAATTTATTAGTTCATAATTTGCTTTTATTAAGTATTCTTCCATGTTTTTTATCTCTGTTATCTTCTCTTTTACGTCCATTGGTGAAGTCCATTTCGCTTTTCCATCGTAAAAGACTATCCCTATTATGACTGGTAGTTTGAATCCTTTTTGCTCTGATTCTTTTTTGTGACTTTTTACATATTGTTCCCATATCCTTACCTTGTATGCCAACATCCTGAATGCCATGAGTTGGTCAACTTTACTTTGATGTTCTAACAATAGGTATATGTATACATCTTGACCGTTTCCTTTTTCTATCTTATATAGTATGTCTGATCTTTTTATGGAGAAGTCTTTGCCTATTAGTTCAGTTTGTTCACGTTTTAAATCTGTTTCTTTTATTTGTTTTGTGATCTCTTTTGGTAGAAAGGCTTTTAGGAAGTCATAGAATACGGTTCTGTCTTCAAATAATTCTTTGAATATGGAATCTTTTATCGGATTAGACATAAGCTTCTCCTTTTTGGTTTATTTTTTGGTTGTACAACTTAATTATACCATATCTTTTTGAAGGTTTGTTATCCTATCATATAACTCAAATATAATGAGTTTTAGCGCCCTTCCCCCGCTGCCCACCCATAAGGAAAAGGATCTTTGTTAGTGCTCTTGCCCCACTCCGCCCTCATTAGGAAAGGGTCTTTATAGCGCCCTTTCCTCTCTCCCCATCCAAAAGGAAGTGGGATCTTTACCCTTTCGCTCCGCTGCCTTCCCTTTTATGGAAGGGACTTGCGGTCCCTAACCTAGCGGGTGAGAAGGCTTTACCCGTGCCCATAAAGTTTGAAAAAAATAAGAGAAATTCTGATATAATATGATTAGGTAGAGGAGGTTAAGACATGGCCATCAAAAGAATAAGAGTAAGAAATTTCAAGAGTTTCAAAGATCTAGAAGTAGAATTAGGAAAGTTTAATGTTTTAATTGGTGCTAATGCTTCCGGAAAATCTAATTTTATACGGATCTTTGAGTTCTTAAGGGATATAGTAAAGCATGGTTTGGATAATGCAATTTCTATGCAAGGGGGCAGTGAATATCTCAGAAATATAAGTATCGGTTCGTCTGAGGATTTTTCATTAGAAGTCGTTTCTGATCAAAGGTCTAGGGAACTCATCAGACTGGAAGAAAAAGGGTCATCAGAGATGAAAATATATGAAACGATTTATAAGTTTACTATCAAATTTAATGAGACTGGGTCTGGATTTAAAATTACTGAGGACAACTTAACACGGAAAGGTAAATTCGTTAGATTGGAAAGGCAAAACCGAAGGAAAAAGGAAAAAGAAGAACTTGGGGAAGGCGAAATCATCCTTTCCAACGTTAAAGGTGAACTTAAAATCGACACAAGATTACCCGATGGGTTGTCGATAGCCAAGGATGATACATTCTCACGTTTCTTATTAAGATTAAGAGAGAAAAAATTGCCGCCTAAAAAGCTTCTCATCGAACTTCCTTTATTCCCATTCATACTTCCTCCATCAGAGGCAATTTTCGGTAGTATTTCAATATACGATTTTGACCCTAAGTTACCTAAAAAGGCAGTACCCATTACGGGAAAGATGGAATTGGAAGAAAACGGAGAGAATTTAGCCATCGTTCTCAAAAACATTTTAGAAGACAAAGAAAAGGAAAGGAAACTCTCTAATTTAGTGAGAGACCTTTTGCCTTTTGTAAATAAACTGGATATAGAAAAGTTTGCGGATAAATCTTTACTTTTTAAATTGGAGGAAGTATATGCTCAAAAGCAATACTTGCCTGCTCCATTGATTTCTGACGGAACAATAAATATTACAGCCCTGATTATCGCCTTATATTTTGAAAAAAAATTGTTAACTATAATTGAAGAACCTGAGAGAAATATACACCCATCCCTTATTTCCGGTGTTGTAGAGATGTTGAAAGAGGCGTCACAGAAGAAGCAAATTATTGTTACCACCCACAACCCGGAGATGGTAAGGCATACAGATTTAGAAAGCATTCTACTTATCTCTCGAGATAAAGAAGGCTTTTCCAACATTTCCAGACCTGTTGAGAAAAAAGAGGTAAAAACATTCTTAAAAAATGAGATAGGAATCGAAGAACTTTACGTACAAGATCTTCTGGAGGCATAATCATGGCCTATGAAAGGTTATACATTCTCGTCGAAGGGGACGATGATAAAAGATTCTTTGAGAAAATAATAACTCCTCTCTTTGAGGGAAAATACGATCAAGTTAAGGTATGGAAATATGCACAACAGAAAAAAGAGAAGGTTAGTAAATTTCTTAAAAGCATTAAAGGAATGAATGCGGATTATATCTTTGTAGCTGTGGTTTAAAGGTGCAACAATTCCTTTTTCCTTGTGGGGCGGGCAGCGGGGTGAAAGGGCGCTAATAAAATTATTAAAAAGATATCACTCCTCCTAAAGCAAAAAGAGGAGTGATATCTCTTTTAAATACTCAAAAATCTACCTTCTACAACTATTTCAATATTTCTTTTAGCTCTTCTACGGTTATTTCTAACAAGTTATCTCCTATGTAATCTATTGTCTTTTTGTCTGCTTTTCTTATCTTATCTTTAATTTCTTCAGTTAGTTGGTTGCCAAATCTTTTGCTTAGTAATCTAATTGCACATTCTTTTCTTTCTTCAATTTTTCCTTTTTCGATGCCTTCTTCTTCACCTTCGATTCTTCCTTTTTTAAAACCTTCTATTTTACCTTCCATTTTAGCCACTTCTTTGCCCCTTTCCAACATTTTTTCTGCTGTGTCAAGTACATTTGTGATTTTAATGTCATCTAGCTTCTTTATCGTTATTTCTAATAAGTTGTCTTCTATGTTGTTTATCCTTTTTTCACTCGCATTTCTTATTTCATCTTTTAACCTTTCGGTTAATTGGTTGCCAAATCTTTTACTTAATATTCTAATTACAAATTCCTTTCTTTCTCGAAGTTTTCCTATTTGAATACCTACCTTTTCACCTTCAATTTTTCCTAAGATTCTTCCTTCTTTCATACCTTCCAATCTAGCTTCTTCTCTTTCCCTTTTTACTACCTCTTCTAATGTGTCCATTCTTGGCACCCCCATTTCTTCTAAATAAAGTATAATAGGTTTTATAGCGCCCTTCCCCCGCTCCCCACCCGTGTGGAAGAGGGACCTGCGGTCCCTTAAACCCTGTTTTTCACCCATAAGGAAAAGATTCTTTTGCCCCTTCATCTCGCAGCCCACCCATAAGATTAGTGAAGTGTTTTCTTTGTTAATTTAATTATATCATTTCTTTTTGAAGATAAGTTTGTGAAAAAAGTTGACAAAAGCCGATAAAAATAGTAAAATTGAAGTGTATAAAAAAATAAAAGCCAAGGAACCCTTGGCTTTTATTGGTGGGCTCGGGTGGATTCGAACCACCGACCACCCGGTTATGAGCCGGAAGCTCTAACCAACTGAGCTACGAGCCCAATCACGTTGATTATTATAGCATTTAAAATGACATTTGTCAATACTTTTTCTAACAAATATAATTTTCATCTATCATGATGGTTTAGCGAAGGGATAAATAAATTTTAAAGGAGCATTTAGTGAAATGAGCAACAACGTAGAAAGCCTAAAAAACCAAGATGACCCTGTTAAAACGCTAATAGGGAAATATCCAAGAATTATAGTGCTAAAAGCGGTCTTCAATCTCTTAGACAACGAAGAAAAAATAGATTTGGAAAGTTTAGAAAACGAAGTCGTCAAGTTATTAAAAAGATAAAGGGCTGATCTAATCAGCCCTTTAATTTTAATTTTAATTATTTGGTACATTCACTAAAGGGTAAGAAAGCTCAACTCCCACCAAACTGGCTATTTTTCTAGGAAGGTCTGTGTTATCCATAATACCTACAAATCTCTCAGATCCTGGTCCAAAAGCAAATACAGGTACTAAAGCACCGGTATGATCATGTGTTGTCCAACCAATACTTGCTCTTGCGCTTGTAATCTCTGCTAAAGCCTCTATTTTGTTACCAGCGGCTTCCAAATAAGCGACCTCTTCTTCTAACAAATCAAATCCATAATACTCTTTCACGTTAGATTTTAACTCTTCCATATTTTGAGAATTAGCTACAACCCAATCCGTAGTTTTCTGATAATTTCTAACCATTTCCAAATCCATCGTGTATCCACCCGTTGATAAACCCAAACCCCCGGTTTCGTGGTCAGCAGTGACAACTACCAAAGTATCAGGATTTTCTTTTGCAAAATCTAAAGCAACCTTCACCGCTTCATCGAATTCAACCGTTTCTTTCCAAACTCCAAAAGCATCGTTATCGTGACCCTCCCAATCGATTTGAGAACCTTCAACCATCAAAAAGAAAGGAGCGTCATCTTTTGACAAAATCTCTATTGCTTTTGCTGTCATCTCAGGTAAAAGTGGTTCAGCAGGCGTTCTTTCAGTAACGCTATTCATATGACTTGAAGCGAACAATCCTAAAACCTTTTCTCCGGAGTAAGCCATTAACTCTTGCTTAGTGGTTATATAATCGAAACCATTTTCCTTTGCAACAGATATAAGATCTTTTCCATCGGCTCTTTGTGTAGGATCAAAATATCTCCAACCCCCTCCTAAAGCAACGGTGAGGTTACTGTTAACCAACTGTTCGGCTAATACTTGTTCAGCATCTCTATCGTTCGTATGACCATAATAAGCCGCCGGTGTGGCGTGAGTTATCCTTGAAGTTGCAACTACACCCGTTTTGTAGCCTTGCTCAGCCAATACTTCCGCTATTGTTGGCACGATTTCACCATTTGGAAGCACGCCAATAAACCCGCTGTTAGTCTTGTAACCAGAAGCAAGGGCTGTTCCCGCTGCCGCAGAATCGGTAACGTTGCTATCTGCAGAATAAGTGATGGCGTAACCAGTGTAGGGCATTTGCATCATGTAAAGCTCACGACCTTCTAAATAACTGGATAACAACATCTGATTTGGGCCCATACCATCACCGATGAAAAATATCACATTTTTCACATCGCCCGCAAATGTGAGCAGTGACACCACAAGAACCAACATAACCAACAAAACAGTCTTTTTCATACTTTCTACCTCCCTGTGATTTTTTAGTTACTCTGTTTAGAAGCTCTGCAAACTGCTTTAGCGCCCCTTCGCCCCGCTCCCCACCCATTTCAAGGTAGGGACCTGCGGTTCCTTAGAGCCAAAGTCATTATAACCAAAAATCATTTGAGAGGTTTTAAGATATATAAAGAATTACTAAAAAAGCTCTCTATTTCTCAAAACTCCATCATCTATGTTCAATTCAAAATTCTTCGACTCTATTACCTTCATCAAGTCCATGAACCTTTCCTTTTCATTCCTCATTTGCCGTGAGGCTGTCTTTCCTTGAACCCCCTTCGGGGCGCTTGAGGCTGTCTTCCTTATTTGCCGTGAGGCCGTTTCTTTGATCCTATTTCTCAAAAAGTTCAAGATATTGATCTTCGTTTTTTCGTTCAAGTTATGATAATGAACTAAAAAACCACAATCTCTCTTTCCCAACTTCCAAACGATAGGCCTATCTTTATAAAACTTCTCATGAAGTTTTAGGTAATCTTTAAAGACATAATCTCTCAAATCTTTCTTCACAATACTCTCTAATTCAGAACGCTCCTTATTTGCCGTGAGGCTGTTTTTTTCGAATATTGAGGATAACAGTTTATTTTCTTCTTCAACTGAAAACCCAAAGGGGATAAAACCATCTTCGCAATTCAAAAGATACCTTTGGATCCCATTATCTATTCTTACAAAAGCTAATTTTGCTAAAATCTGATCTTGGTTACTCATACTGTTGTAGACGGAAATAGGATTTTGAAAACTTTCTTCTGCTTTTCTTTCCACATAGTTATCGTATGGCTCTCTTCGATGATAGTTGGTTACACCTTCATCAAAAGGCATAATGGAAATTAAAGACCTGATTTTATTATTATAAGCCTCTTTAATAAAATTTTCTATTTTGGTAAGTTGAGCTTCATTCAAACTAAATTCAGAAAGATATTGATTTTTCAACAGTTCTTTCAATGGAGGCAAACCCTTAATACCTTTATCGTCGGCAAAAGGAATAAAGGCCGTAGGAATCCCAACCGTCTTATAAATTTCCTCAAAATTTCTTTCTTTCAAACTGTACAACTTCATCACCAGTACATCTATCAACCCTTCAGAAAGAAGCAGATAGGTATCAAGGGCGTTTTTCCTCTCTATAAACCCATAAAACTTAGAAACACTATCGATACTCTCCTCGTTGAAATGCAGTTCGTTTGGATATATCTCGGTATTCTGCTTTTTAATCGCCACGTTCAATCTAACAAGCGATTCTAACGCCTTAGTCTCAAAAGAATCCTCAAACATACCTTGTGGAACGGGAAGTTTTTTCAAATCCCCAACTTCCAAATCCACGCTTCCCGCGATAAAACTCTCCAAGTAAGAAAACAAGCTACTATTGAGCAAGCCTAAAAACCTAAAGATATCTTCATCTTTTGAAAAAAACAAACTACTACCCTTACAATCGAACAAGAACCCAGAAGGAAGGTATCTAAAAGTTGCCCCTTTCGAGGTTGTCATCGTGTAAGTTATACCCTTTTTAAAATAATACTTTCTATTTGGAAGATAGTTCCCCATTTTTGACAATAGATTATAATTCTCTTCATCGAAGGCTATAACCCACCACAAATTACCATACCATTTATTGTAAGGCCCACCTTTGGCATATGGGACCCATTTCTTTCCATCTTTAATATCCTCTCTTCTAACTTCCCAAAAGTACCTCAAAAACCTGTTGTTATTCCCGGTAGCTATCCCCTGTCGTGCATCAGCGAACTTTTCTAACGGCTCATTTTCAAAGGTACGAACAACGTCTGAATCCACCCAATAAATGAAAGGAACCCTAGGAACCTTTGTAAAAACGTTCTTATTAACCTTGAAAACATACTTAGAAAGATAATCCTCTCGCTTCTTTTCCTCACTTGCCGTGAGGCTGTCTTTCCAAATAGAAAATAAAGCCCGTTTCTTAGAATCTTTCCCGTTAAAAGAGGTCAAGTTTATATATTCACCAAAACTTTCCTCCTCACTTGCCGTGAGGCTGTCTTTCCTTGAACCCCCTTCGGGCCGCTTGAGGCTGTTTTCCTTATGTGCCGTGAGGCTGTCTTCACTTTTCCTCAAAACAAACATCGCTGTGTCCACTAAAGCGTTATCAAACACCCCTCCAAGGCCAAAATGAACCAATCTTTCTATCTGAAAGTTTTCTAATATGAATCGTCTTGTCTTCTCATAGCTCCCAATAAACATAAAGGTTTGAGGGGTAATCATACCAACAAATCCATCCATCTTCACCAATTCACAACTCTTTTTAATAAAGCAGGCGTACAGATTTTTTTTAAACTCACTATAATCCTCGTTTATGTATCTCTTCAATTCAAAATCATAATCAGAGGAATCTAAATAAGGAGGGTTAGTCAAAACAATATCGTATTTCAAAGAAAGAATATCTAAAGCTTTCTTCAATCGTTCATCGTTTATACCCGTTTCCTTTATTTGCCGTGAGGCTGTTTCCCTTAAACTTAAAACATCCTCTCTTCTCATTAAGCTCCCAATCTTTTCAAACTTCTTCAAATACTCATTCTGCCCTTCCTCATTTGCCGTGAGGCTGTCTTTCCTTGAACCCCCTTCGGGGCGTTTGAGGCTGCTCTCCTTATGTGCCGCGAGGCTGTTTTTCCCGGGAACAGCTACTATATTTGTTTCAATCTTTTCATAAGCTCCATCTTCTAAAGCCTTCAATCTCAACAACAAATTCGTAATTTCAACGGCGTTCTCATCGATATCTATACCGTATAAATTTTTAGTAATTATAAGTTTTGGAATCGAAGCATCATCATAACCTTTATTTTGATACATCTCTCTCAACTTATCGTAAACCCCTATAACAAAGTTCCCACATCCACAAGCAGGGTCAATAATCTTAACATCCTCAATGTCCAAACCCTTGTCATCAGCGAAATATTTCCCCAACGTATTTTCCACCAAATAATCCACTATCCATTTTGGTGTATAAAACTGTGAAATAACACCATTTTTACCCTTTAAATCCTTACCTGCCATGAGGTTTTCTTTCCTTGAACCCCTTTCGGGGCGCTTGAGGCTGTCTTTCCTTGAACCCCCTTCGGGGCGCTTGAGGCTGGCTTCATTGAAGTACTCGTAAGACCAAGAAATAATCTCCTCTTTCTTCCAATCTTCATCTTTCACACTCTGAAACAAATCTCTGATCTTTTCTATCGTTTGGTGAGTAATTCTGCTTTTAATATCATCGACTAAATAACAACAATCAAAATTTCTATTCAGAAATTGCACCCCAGAAAGATAATCACCTAAAAGATTCGAATCTGAACCACTCTTTCCAAAAAGTTGTAAATCTCCCTCCATATTTGCCGTAAGGCTGTCTTTCCTTGAACCCCCTTCGGGGCGTTTGAGGCTGTTTCTCTTTGCTTGTAATACTCTTAGAATAATAAAACTCAAAAAAACATCCAACAAAACTCTCTCCTCACCTGCCGTGAGGCTGTCTTTCCTTGAACCCCTTTCGGGGTGCTTGAGGCTGTCTTCCTCATTTATGACCTCTCTTTGCAGGATACGCTTAAGCCCCAAAGCCATTTTCTTAACGGATCTGTTCAAAATAAGCCACCTTCTCTTCTCTCTTTTTCACCCTAAAATCCTCTTCGCCCAAATAAATCAAACCTTCTTTTGGAACGATCTCTATCAACCTTGAAACGGTTCTATCATCTAAAAAATTAACCAGCTCTTTTGGATTCAAGTTCGTAGAAATTATAACGCTTTTTTGGTTTCTATTCACCTCGTCTATAACGATTCTTATCTTCTGACCTATCCAATCATAACTCTTGGCACCAAGATCGTCTATAAAAATCAAATCAGATTCAAACGCTCTCTCAATAGCGGCATCGGCACCTTCAAAATTCTCAAAATCCCTCAATATATCCAAGACACCAATAGTACAACCCATAACAGCGGCCTCTTTCAACACAGTAAAACCTAACCTACTCTTCCCCGTACCGTACCCTCCGTACAGTATCAAACCAACGCCCTTTTCCCACAACTTCTCCTCAACAAAGTAACGGCATTTTAGCAAACCCTTCTTCAAATGCTCATTCAGTGCAAGAAAATTATCAAACGATGCATCAAGATAAATCTTTGGGGAAATATCCCTGTAATTTCTACTCCCATTCAAATAATTCATAAAAATCGAACACATATATTTATTATCTAAAATGCCGCGACTCGGGCAATTTTCAGGATCCTTACAAAAACAACCCCTCTCAGAAGAATTTGGCATACTTGCTACCTCCCTCATTTGCCGTGAGGCTGTCTTTCCTTGAACCCCCTTCGGGAAGTTTGAGGCTGCCTTCCTTATTTGCCGTGAGGCCGCTTTCTGCTCTGTGAACATTATACCGCACTCCCTTATTGTAAACATCTTTTTTCTCCGCCCTCATTTGTCGCGAGGCCGTCTTCCTCATTTGCTGTGAGCCAGTCTTTTCTTGAACCCCTTTCGGGGCGCTTGAGTCTGCCTTTCCTTGAACCCCTTTCGGGGAGTTTGAGCCCGTCTTCCTTAATTGCACTTCAGGAAACCAAAAAGTACTAGAAAAAGCCCCTTTGCCCTCCACATATGCCGTAAGGCTGTCTTCCTCATTTGCCGTGAGGCTGTTAACTCTTCGCGGATAGCACATCATAATCAATCCCCTATCCTCAAGCTCACTCAAAGACTTAGACACCGTATTCTTGCTAAAAGAAAGAAGTGAAGAAAGCTTTCGCTCAGAAAACATCAAAGGTCCCTCCCAATAACTCTTATTCGCCTCGTAAATCAAAAAGAAATAAAGCTTTGTGGCAGAAGAAGAAACCTTCTCCCTCTCATTTTCCCTGAAAAAATGGTTCAAAAGACTAAAAACATTCACAAAATCACCTCAGCATTCCAAAAATTTTTTTCTTCCCAATAGTAATATCTGCAAAAAAATCATCAAGGGGCGGAGGGCGGGAGTAGATAATAAAAATAATTTTCATAAATCGACAGCAATCTCAAAAGCTAAGCTTTGAAAAAAAAAGTATCACATGGGGCAAAGCCCCTTCATCCACTTGGTGCGCCCAGCATGGGCAATAGCTAAGTGGTGAAAGTCCGCTGTGGGCCAGGGGTAGCGGGAACCACTAGCCGAAGGCAAGGGTGTCCACCGAAGGAACGATGGTAAGGGTTTTAGACATCAATCCTGTTGAACCGCCGTATACCGAACGGTACGTACGGTGGTGTGGGAGGACGGTAGATAAATTAATTATCTACCTCCTACCCGATTCCATCCTGGTGTGCTGCTGGGCGAAGGGAAGCTAAAGCAGATTGTATGTAACTTAGAATGATGGAGGTATTTTAAAAATTTTCGATTCTAGAAGTAAGGTTTAAAGAAGGCTTTAGAGTTTCTAAAGAGAACATACCGTAAAATAGATAAGGAGATGATCATCAAATCAAAACAGTATATGACCAGGTGATAAAGGAAGAAGGCATCAGAAAGGCAAAATAAGTAAAACTTAAGGAAACACACTCAATGCTATTAAAGCCAAACTAATCCACTTCCTGATGATCTTAAAGACAAAATATTAAAAAATGGATAATGAAGCTAAACTAAATGATATTTTAGTTGCAATTGTTAAACGTAGTTCTATAGACAAGGTATATAAAATGATATAAGGTCTATCTAGATTGCCCTATATCTTTTATTTTTTGTACAAGAATTTTCTGTGGGTAAAAAAGAAGAAGATAAGTTATTGAGTTATTATATCAATTAATCCATTTTGTTTAAGTTTATCAATATTTTCCAATACCTCATCTTCGCTAAAATAAGGTTTGATTTCATGTATTAACCTTGCTATGTCTTTTTCCATAAAATCAATATTATTTTCCTTATAGTCATTTACAACAAAATGTATGGTTGTAATTAATTCAAGCGATTTTGCCGGGAATGATCCGAATTTCTCCACTATGTCGCTTATTTTTTCTTTATTTTCTTCTATAAAAGGTTTAGCTTCCTTATCAATATAGTCTATGACTGAATTTTCTCCAGGTAATATATCATATCTTCCATCAGCCACTTCTGTTTTTACCGCATCTAAATATGATAAATAATCCAAATCATCTAATATTTCTTTTGCAAACGGTCCATATGTATATAAACTAAAGTCATATCCTACAGGTACATTAAGATTTTCTTGTAATAAATAAATTAGTTTAACTAAAGCAGTCCTCCCTATTTTGTATTCGCGTTTTTTCATCTCTTTAATTATGTCTATTATAGTTGCATATCTCACAAACTCCTTATTCTCCATCATATAATCCCTCCTTACGTAAAATTTCAATCGCTTTCTTTTGTTCATTAAAGGGCACATATATCCTCTTTTGTTTTATTGCTTGAATATTTTTAATAGCATTAGATAATTGTGATAATGGCAAAATTTCAACTTTTCCACTTTCGTTTTCTTTTAGTATCTTAATATCTTCATTTCCTATATTATAAAATGATTTTTCAGCTTCATCCACAAAGCTTTGATTTATTTCATTAGATAATTTCTCATAAGCATTATTAAATTTTTCCAAATCACAAATATTAGGAACCTCATTGGTATGATAAACACATCTATCATGTTTACGATCTAAAATTATATTGCAGTCATTCAAATCTCTATTTTTCTTTATCAAATAACCAACTTTCCAGTCATCCCAATCCAAATAATCATTAATATTTTCTTCATTATCAGGCGGCTTCATCTTACCGTCCTTATATTTTAGTTTTAATAAAATTTCTTTTTCGGCATTTGCAATATGATGGTCATATGCCCTCCTTGTATGGTGGAAATAAACCTGGGTAAACATATAGTATCTAGCAAATATTAAAGATTCGGCTACGTGTAACCCGCCTTCATTAAATCCTAAAATAAATCCTTCATCCGTATGGATCATCACAATGGTCTTTAATAATCTCTTGAGGTCAAACACTCCATATTGGACACCCGCATGGTAAGAATCTCTTAAGAGATAGTCTATTCTGTCTGCATCAACCTGTCCGCTTATTATATCAGTCCAAAAGAATGATTTCTTCAATATTTTATAATCTTTTTCTACAAATGCCGCTACCTCTTCAGCCTTTATATTATAATTGTTGTTTAACTTATTATTTTCTATGACATCTTTAAATATAGTTTTTATTATAGCACCGCTGTAATCTTCATGCTTATATATTTTTTCTTGGTCTTTATGCGGCATTATGCTTTCGCTTGCATGCGAAAACGGAGCGTGACCAACATCATGTAAAAGTGCTGCTAATCTTATAATGGTTCTCATTTTGTTTAACCCATCTTCATTGTAACCATAGTCGTCCTTAAGTATACCTTTACATTCATTAACGATATTGTCAAAAATCTTAGTGGCAACATACATAACTCCCAATGAATGTTCAAACCGTGTATGCATTGCACCTGGATACACCATATCCGTCAAAGCTAACTGACGTATCCTTCTCAATCTCTGGAATGCCGGATGATTTATAATGTCTCTCTCCCACTCATTAATCTCAATAAAACCATAAATAGGATCTCTTATCTCCCATAGATTTTCTTTCAAATTACCCCCACCTTTTGCAACATGAATTATTTCACGCTATATAGAAATGTTGCACATCGTTTGGTAAGCAAGAGCGATCACATTCTTCTATTGCATATGCAATAACTAATGAAAACCATTTCTACCCTCTTTATATTTCTGCTTGTAACTTTTTCTGCAGTATCTGGATACCTGTCAGAACATAATCTTCCAAGGCCATGGCTACAGAGTCGAGGATTATAAAAAAATAACACCTTAGTCACTAATATAAATAAAAACTTTGTTTTCATTTCCGATTTTGAAATTTTCCCTTTTTATTAATTCGTAATATACGAAGTATCATTTTAGTGTAGAAATCCTACTTTTTATCTCTTTTTCTAAATCCTTGAAAATTTTATAAGGAACATGTTGAAAAAAGGTTTAGACTTTGGTATCGATTTTTCTAAATATCTGCACTTAAACTTCAATATTTTTTCATCTGGTTTTACGTTATAAATAACATCTGTTTTGAATTTGAATTAAAGGACTGATTTGTAGCTTAATGTATAAGAAGGCTTTCAAATATTGATTCATAAAATTAGTTGACATTTCCTCAGAACATCTCTCGCATCCTGTTCATAATGATTCTAAATTAATATTGTTCATATTTACTTTTGTCCTTATACATTATACCATAAATCATAATAATATTGCAGTTTTAGTTGCTTCATCACTAATATTTATTTTCAAGTTTCATTTGTTCAAATTTGGTTGGTGAGAGAAATGAGTTTTTACACTTATATCAACTATTTAATTTGGTAAAAGTATCGCGCCCTAATTATTATCTCCAAATAATGAGCATTGTGACTAGATTTAAATTAATGTGTTGAAAACAAACAACGCTCCTTTCCCAAATGGCAGGATAAAAAGTAAACTAATTGATAATATCTTAACATCGAAGGTTGTTTATAATGGTCTTCTGAAGAAAAAATAACCGGAAAAATACTAAGACATTTCTCTTTTTCGCCCTAAAATACCCTTCGCCCAAATAAATCAAACCTTCTTTTGGAACGATCTCCATCAACCTTGAAACGGTTCTATCTTGCGGAAGGCAAAACTTCTCCCTCTCATTTTCCCTGAAGAAATGGTTCAAAAGACTAAAAACATTCACAAAATCACCTCAGCATCCCAAAAAATTTTTTCTTCCCAATAGTAATATCTGCAAAAAAAAATCCGACTTTTTATTTCTCCCTACAAAATGAGAAAAAAATATATTATATATTTTTATATATTTATATTAATAAACATAAATACCTTATAGGCTGTCCCAAAAATTGACCCACACCTGGGTCAAAATTTGACCCAAAACTGTCCCATTTTTTGACCCAGGTGGATCAAAAATTTATCCTCTGAGGGTGGTGGGTGGGAATAGATAATAAATCTTAAAGTCAAAGCCTTTAAAAAAGTGTTCATAAGGGGCAAAACCCCTTAATGCTTAGGGATCAAAAGGGACGAAGTCCCTAAACTTCCCTCAAGCTTCCCAAACTTAAAAAATGGATCAAAAGGGGCGAAGCCCCTTCATCCTCTAAGGGCGGAGGGTGGGAATAGATAATAAAAATAATTTTCATAAATCGACAGCAATCTCAATAGCTAAGCTTTGAAAAAAAGGGATCACAAGGGACGAAGTCCCTAAACTTCCCTCAAGCTTCCCAAGCTTTAAAAAAGGGGATCAAAAGGGGCGAAGCCCCTTTAACCTCAAGGGGCGGTGGGCGGGAATAGATAAACAGTAAACAATTATTTACCACAATTTAAGTATTCTTACGGATACTATTAGTGGAGGTGAGAAAATGAAAGAAATAGTAGGATTAATCCCTGATCTTGTAAAAATGGTGGAAGTACCTGGTAACGGCAAAAAGAAAAAAGAAATCGTCCTAAACGCGGTGAGAGAATTCCTAAAATCCATCGGCAAATATTCTCCGATCATGGACCTAATAATCTCCATACTCATCGACGGAGTAGTAGCGATACTATTTCCAAAACCAGAAAAAGCATAAAATGATTTCTCCCCGGGGAAGCAAGGCAGGCAAACCAGGAAACACCCCAGAAGGGGTCTAAGGAAAAAAACACACAGGAGGTGGTAACACATGGCAATGAACTTAGAATCAAGAAAGGCAAAGATAGTCTGGATAAGCATAGTAGACGGAAAAGAAGAAAAAAAGTATAAAACCTACGACTTATTCACAAACGTAGAAGCAGACATAAAAACCGCCTTACAAGGATTAGTCTCACTCTGTGAAAACACCAACGCGGTCTATTACTTCGACGAAAGCTACGAAATAATCTAAAAAGGAGGAAATAGCGAATGAGAAGATTAAGAATGAAATTCTATGACTCAGCAGAAGGGAAAAGCAAAACCCTATCAGTTGACGGAGTATTAGAAACACTAACGCAAGCAGAAATAGAACCAATAATGCAAAGCTTGATAGGTGTATTAGTCCCAACAACCGCACAAGTAGACGAAGCAGAAATCGTTGAAACAACGACAAATGAAGTATTTAACCTCATTCAATAAAGAAAGGCACTCATGCCTCTTGACGGGGCATGAGTTTTTTTGATATATTAGTATACGCACGTATAATATACTTGTAAAAAAGGGGGAAACCACCATAAAACATCCAAACTACAACAAACTAACAGACAACGAATTAGTAACACTCTCCAAAAAAGGCGACAAAAAATCAAAAGAAACCCTATTCATCAAATACAAAGGCTTCCTTGTCAACGAAGCAAACAAACTCACCAAAAGTTGCGGCATAGACTTTGAAGACAGCTTTGGAAGTTTAACTTACCTCTTCCTATGTGCGATAGACAACTTCAATCTCAAAGGAAATTTCACAGGATACATGAAAAAATTCGTATTACTAAAAATTAAAAGCGACATTGGAAAAAGAAAAGCAAAAATGCCCTACGTACCAAAAGAGTACCCCTTTTACCTAAGAAACTTAGAAGAAGTAATGATTGTCGAAGAAGACCTAGCACACTACGAATAAATTTCTCTTCCAAATGTGCGGGCAGCAGAATGAAGAAATAAAGATTTTCTTCCTTGTGGGTGGGCTGCGGGGCGAAGGGGCGCTAACAAAGATACTTTTCCACATGGGTGGGGAGCGGGGGAAGGGCGCTAACAAAGATACTTTTCCTCATGGGTGGGCAGCGGGGGAAGGGCGCTAACAAAAACTAAGCACAGCCTACATAAAAAATCACAAAAATTAATTCACAAAAGTAAAAATCTGCTTTTAAAAAGGGTCACAGGGCGGAGCCCTCCCCCTGCTAGTTTAAGGGACCGTAGGTCCCTCTTCCACGTGGGCGTTAGATAAAACAGCATCATCCTCAATGAAAATGTAATGAAATTATAATAAAAATTTTGTTTTTATAAAAAATTGTGTTATAATTTCAGCGTTTCTTAATTCCATGAGAATATCTCAGGGGAGGTGCTCCCTATGTATATCGACATTAACACCCATCTTTTACCCAATGTTGATAATGGATCACAAACTCTTGAAGAAACGTTAAGAGAATTAAACAATTACAAACAACATGATATAACTCATGTTATCTTCACACTACACATAAACCATCCAACCATAAAAACAGACATAACAAAAATAAAAGAAAAATACGCAGAACTTAAAAAGACAATAGAATACAACACCGGTGTAAAAACCTATTTAGCCTCCGAATTATACCTCACTCCACAATATACCGAATTCATCCCATTCAACGATCACTTTGTGTTTATAACCCTACCCACACAAAAATTTCCATTATTTCTCCTCGACTCAATCTTTCAATTACAGTTGGATGGATACGATATCGTACTACTACAAGTTGAAAAATACGGCTGGCTTTTCGAAATGAAAGAAGTCCTTCACAGATTAAGAGAAATAAACGTTCATTTCTGTTTGAGCTTTAACGGCTTAAACTCAAAAGCGGCGAAATACTATATTAAAAGAAATTGGATCGATTTTCTGGCAACGAACAACAAAGCCAGCAACAACGAAAAAGAATTCAACCTAAACTTGTTCAAAAAATACTCTTACATAACTGAAAAGGCTTTTGACATCTTGAACATAAGCAATGTACCAGAATAAAACAATTTTTAATATTTGTTTAATATTTAATCGTTAAGATAATGTTATAATAAATCCTGAAAAACCTAACAGGGGGCTTGACTCGAAATTGCGAAAAGCAGCGGTTCACTTATTAGACATAGCGCTCATATTCATTATGAACGCATTCTTATTGAGCCTACCAATAAGCATTTCAATAATCTCATCTCTAATAATATACCTCGGGATATACTCCTTCAGAACATACGACACAGAAACAATGAAAAGTTACACAGAATCTTTAATAAAAACCACTGTTGGAACTCTTGTGAGTTTCATCGTTATACTAATTATCTACTTCTTCCTAAGTAAGTACTTCAACAGATACTTTTTCCTCACCAACCTATTGTACACAATAACCCTCTTGCCAATAATACATAAAATAGAATACAATATCTACGAAAAACACATGCCTGTAAAAAATTACCTCGTAATAGGTAGAAAAGAAGAAATAGGCAACATAATGCAAGAAATCTCAGAAAAAACGCTCAACAAAATAAAATTCACACAATACATAAACCCAAACCCAGTAACTCTCGATGAAATAATAAAACAAAACACACAAAAAGCATTAACGCAAACAATACACGGCATAGTAATAACAGACCCAGAATTAGAAGAAAAAGTAAAGCCACAGATACAAAACTACAAAGCAGAAGGCTTAGAGATTCAATACTTGCCGAACATGGTAGAAGAACACCTAAAACGTATACCAATAGAAGTAGCTCAAAAATTCAAAGAATATTATGAGGTGGTCTTTCAAAAAGTAGAAGAATACCCTTCAAAAAGATTTCTTGATATACTAATATCAGCCATCGCCTTAGTAATACTCTCCCCAGTAATACTAATATTGTCTCTAATAATACGCATTGAAGATGGCAAACCAGTGATATATAAACAAGAAAGAATAGGCCTCAACAACGAAAAATTCACAATGCATAAATTCAGAAGCATGAAAAATAACACAGAAAACAGTAACGCTAAATTCGCAACTGATGAACAAGACAGAATACTAAAAACAGGTAAAATAATTCGACCAATAAGGCTTGATGAGATACTACAGTTCTATGATATACTAAAAGGCGATATGTCTTTTGTAGGTCCAAGGCCTGAACAAATAAAATTCGTAGAAGAATACAACGAACTGATCCCTTTTTATTGGGCGAGGCACAAACTAAAGCCAGGCCTAACAGGCTGGGCACAGATCATGTACAAATACTCATCTAATTTAGAAGAAGTGAAAACAAAACTCAGCTATGACCTATACTACGTAAAAAACAGAGACATATTTCTTGATGTGAATATCGTGTTCAAAACCATAGAAGCGGTATTTTGGAAAAGGGGAGCGGTGTAGTGTCAAAGAAAATATTAATTCTAGCTAATCATATAGATTGGGTGTTTTCTTTAAGGAAAGAACTTATTGAAAGATTTATAAAAGATTATAGTGTTATCATTTCAATACCTTATAAAAAAACTGAAAAAATCGAATATTTTAAAAATATAGGGTGTGAATTTAAATATGTAAAATATGAAGCAAGATCTACTAACATTTTTAAAGAACTTGATTTAATAAAAGAATATAAAAAAATAATTAAACAAATAAAACCCGATATAATATTGACCTATACAATAAAACCAAATATATATGGAACTTACGTAGCTAAAAAATACAAGATACCTATTATTCTCAACATAACAGGGTTAGGATCTGGTTTTAATAATAATAGTATTAAACATTTGGTAACAAATATGTACAAATACGCTTGTAAAAATGCTTCTTTCATTTTTTTTCAAAATGAAGATAATTATAGATATTTTATAGACAATAAAATTGCAGAAAAAGCTAAATCCAAAATTCTACCAGGTTCAGGTGTTAATTTAGAAAAGTTTAAGCCTACGAAAAAATCAAAAGATGATGGGATAACAAGATTCCTTTTCATAGGTCGAATTATGAAAGAAAAAGGCATAGAAGAGTACTTAGAAGCTGCAAAATACATTTCTAATAAATATTCAAACGTAGAATTTCAAATCTTAGGCCCATTTGAAGAGGAAAAGTATAAAGAAGTAATTTTAAACCTTAACAACTCAAAAATAAAGTATTTAGGAATCTCTGAAGACGTAAGAGATCAAATTAAAGAAGTAGATTGCATTATAAACCCTACTTACCATGAAGGAATGTCAAATGTTCTATTAGAAGGAGCGGCTATGGGGAAGCCTCTTATTGCAACTAATATCCCAGGATGCAGAGAAATAGTTGAAGATGGCGCAAATGGGTATTTGTTTGAACCAAAAAACACACAAAAACTAATAGAAAAAATAGAACAGTTTTTAAAGTTATCTCCTTCCGAAAGGGAGAAGCTCGGGACAGCTGGAAGACAAAAAGTTGAAGAAAACTTCGACAGAAACATTGTGATAAAAGCATACCTTGAAACACTTAGAAAGATACTAAATTAGTGCGTGAGATATCAAGTATCTTAATTCATTAAGAAGGTGATTTAATGTCAAATGTTCTTGTAACAGGTGGAGCTGGATTCGTTGGATATCACCTTTCTAAAAAGATTTTAGACAATAACTTTTCAACTATAATTTTAGACAATTTGGATGATTATTACGATATCGAACTAAAATTAAAAAGATTGTCTCTTTTAGGAATTGATACTTCAGAAATCAAATATGGAAAAGAGCAAAAAAGTAAAATGTATCACAATCTTGGATTTGTAAGAGGAGATATATGTGATAAAGAGCTAGTAGAAGATCTCTTTTCTAAAAATAACCTAGATTATGTAGTTCATATGGCAGCAAGATCAGGAGCAAGAAATTCATTTTCTAATCCCCTAGAATATATAAAAAATAATGTCGAAGGCACTACTAATATTTTGGAAATTGCGAATAGATATAATGTTAAGCATTTTTTATTCACTTCCTCTAGTTCAGTTTATGGAAATATGGAAGAAAATAAAGATATGAGTGAATTGAAACCTATATCGTTGTATGGAGCTACCAAGTTATCTGCAGAAATAATCGCAGAAACATATGCCAAATCAAAAAAACTTCCAATAACAATATCAAGATTATTCTCCGTTTACGGCCCCTTAGGAAGACCAGATGGGTTTATATATAAATGTATAGAAAGCATAAAAAATGAAATATCTATTGAACTTTTTAACAATGGGGAAATGTGGCGTGACTTTATTTACGTAAAAGACGTGAGCGAAATATTATTTAGAATACTACTATCAATTCCTGAAAGGGGCTTCAAAGTATATGATGTGGGAAGTGGAAAAGCTACTAAAATAACCGAAGTGCTTCAAATCTTGGAAGAAATCTTAGGTAAAAAGTCAATAGTAAAAAATATCAGCGGAAGTAAAAACGAAAGCATAATAACAAAAGCGCATAATGAATTGATCTATCAAGATGTAAACCTCGAAAAAGTATCTGATTTGAAAGCAAATCTAACAGATTTTTTACAAACTCAGAAGGTCTATTAAAACTATAGACTATTCATAAAGTTATTACTTAGAAAAGATTAGAGACTTTGAAAATAAAATGATTTTAAAAAATAAGATTCTGATTGTAAAAGGGTTACAGGGCGAAGCCTTTCCACCAGCCGGCTGAGCGATTGCAGGTTTTTTCCTTTAACGGGCGGGCTGCGGGGCGAAGGGGAGCTAAAGAGTTTTTACATAAAGTATTGAAAAAATCCCCAGGAGGTCAAAAATTGATATCTAACTACAAAAAACTAGATAACACAAAAACATATTTAGTAACAGGTGCAGCTGGCTTTATAGGATTTCATCTCTCTAAAAGATTATTAAACGAAGGATGCAGTGTAATTGGATTGGACAACTTAAACGATTATTATGATGTAAACCTAAAAAAGGATCGGTTAAACATTTTAAATCAACAAGAAAAATTCAAATTTAAATATGTCGATTTAAAAGATAAAGAAAAATTAGAAAATATATTCAAAGAAAGTAAGATAGATATCGTCGTTAATCTAGCGGCTCAGGCTGGGGTAAGATACTCTATTCAAAATCCTGATGTTTACATTCAATCCAACGTAGTTGGTTTTCTAAATATATTAGAAATGTGTAGGCATTACAAAATAGAACATTTAGTTTATGCTTCATCGAGTTCAGTCTACGGATTGAATATAAAAATGCCTTTTTCGGTTCATGATAATGTAGACCATCCCTTAAGCTTGTATGCAGCAACTAAAAAGTCTAACGAATTGATGGCACACACTTACAGTCATTTATATGGACTACCAACAACAGGCTTGAGATTTTTTACTGTTTATGGCCCGTGGGGAAGACCCGATATGGCATTATTCTTATTCACTGAAGCTATTCTTAATGACAAACCAATAAAAGTATTCAATTATGGTAAAATGAAAAGAGATTTTACATACATTGACGATATAATTGAAGGGGTAGTAAGGGTATTAAACAACCCACCGCAACCAAATCCTAATTGGGATAAAAGAAACCCAGATCCCGGAACAAGTAGCGCTCCTTACAAAGTATACAACATTGGGAACAATAACCCTGTAGAATTGATGAAATTCATTGAAACATTAGAAGATAAATTAGGTAAAAAAGCAAAAAAAGAATTCTTACCTATGCAAGATGGAGACGTACCAGAAACCTACGCCGAGATAGATGATTTAGTAAAAGATTTTGGATTTAAACCAAGTACCAGTTTAAATGAAGGAATTGAACGATTTGTTGAGTGGTATAAGGAGTATTATTAAGTTTAAAAATTGAATTAAATTCTTATAAATATTATTTATATATATTTTTTAAAGGGTGAAGAATTTTGATTGCAGCAAAATCAAAAGAAAATATAGCAGAAAATTTATTAATGGTTTTGTTAATAACAATTTTAGGAATGGTAATTCTTTCTTTTCCCATTGAAGAAGGTATAGGTTTTGTTTCTTTTTTAGGAATTTTGATCATCACCTTAATAATTGGGGCTAAAAATCCTTCAATCAAAGTAGCTTTATTAATTGCCTTTATTGTTAGATTTACTCTTGCTTTAATACAGTTTTACGCTTTTCCCTTACCAGATTCTACAGCAGATGCCGTTACTTTTGAGAGAGTTGCTTGGGATATGGCTTCTCAAGGGAATTTAATCCAAACCTTCACTTTTGGTGCTCGTTTCTATTCTTGGATAATTAGTATTTTTTATTCCTTATTTGGTGTCCGAAGTCCCTTGTTTATGCAATCTTTAAATGTTTTACTTGGTATTTTAATAGTATTCAATGTATACAAGATAACGAAAATAATATATAATGATGAACGTGTAAGCTCCATAGCTGCTTTAATCGCCTCACTATATCCAACTTTAGCGCTGTACTCTGCAATAACTCTAAGAGAAGCCTTTTTCACTTATTTTGCAAGTGCAGGAATTATATTTTTTGTAAAATGGTTAAAAGAGAATAATATAAGCACATTCTTATTGGCTATTATTCTTTTTTTACTTTCATCTTTATTCCATACTGCTGGATTTTTCTTAATAATTTCAGCTTTCTTAGTCCTGCTTTTCGAAGTATTCAAATTTTTAAAGAAAATGAAGTTACCCGTGAGGAGAATTACTTTAGTATTTTTTGGAATAATTGTTATTGTTTTTATGATCACAAGCGGAGTAGGAACTGACAAAATTATTGGTTTCTTAATTTCCGAAGATCCAGCAGAAGCTTTAATAACAACGCAAATTGCATATCAAAGGGGAAGAACAGCTTTCCCAGCTTTTTTAATACAGGATTCTTTAATTGGAACGATATTAGTTTTACCCATTAGATTTTTATATTTTGTTTTTTCACCGTTTATCTGGGATATTTCTGCAGCTGCTGATATAGTCGGTCTAATTGATGCACTAATTCTTATCATTCTATTTTGGAATATATTCAAATTCAAAAGATATGATCAAAATAAAGATGTGGTAAAAATCATGACTTTTTTTCTAATACTAACATTACTAACAACTTCATTAGGTGTGAATAATGTTGGGGCTGCAATAAGGCACAGAACAAAGTTTGTTCCCATAATTATTTCACTAGCATCTTATAATCTTTTTTACAATTCAAAAGTTTTTAGGTTTATCAGGAGTATTTTTATAACCTAATGATGGAATTGAAAAGGACTATCGCACAAGAAGAGAGTTTAAATTTCTATAAATATATTATTATAAATTAAGATTCCTTGGAGGATTAACTGACCATGAAAATACTTCACATCATTAATAACTTAGGGTCAGGAGGGGCGGAAAAATTAATCGAAGATTTATTACCCTTGATGAACAATACAGATGGAGTTAAAGTAGACTTACTCTTATTAACCAATGAAAATAATGTATTTGATAAAAAACTGACTAAGAGCGGTATTCAAATAGAAATTGTCCCAACGAATAAAATCTATAATCTTTTAAATATTTATTATATTAGAAAATATATCAAAAAAGGACAATACGATGTGGTGAATGTTCATTTATTCCCCTCTCTTTATTGGGCTTCCTTTGCTTCAAAATTAATATTTAAAAATAAACCCAAATTTGTTTTCACTGAGCATAGTACACACAACCAAAGAAGAGAGAAAGGATATTTGAGAATAATAGAGAAATTTGTATATTCTAGTTATGATAAAATAATTTCTATAAGTCAACAAGCTGAGGATAATCTTATCAAATGGTTAAAACCAAAAAATAACGGTCGATTCATAATCATCGAAAATGGAATAGATCTAAAAAAATTCGAAGAAGCTAAGCCCTATCTTAAACGTGAAATTAATACAAAGTTCGACGAAGATACGAAGCTTATTTGTATGGTAGGTAGATTTTCAGAAGCTAAAGATCAACCCACATTGATAAAAGCAATGAACCATATCTCCTCGAATGTTCATCTTTTGTTAATTGGAGAAGGCCCTTTAAAAGAAAAAAATAAAGAGTTAGTGAAGCAGATAAATTTAGAAGATAGGGTCCACTTTTTAGGATTTAGAGACGATGTGCCTAGAATTCTAAAAACCGTAGATATAGTTGTTTTGTCCTCTAATTGGGAAGGACTCCCTTTATCAGCTGTTGAAGGAATGGCTGCTGGGAAACCTTTAATAGGCAGCAACGTTCCAGGAATTAAAGAAGTCGTAGAGAATTATGGATTGTTGTTTTCAAAAGGCAATAGTGAAGAATTAGCTAACAAAATAAATCAGCTCATTAATGATCCACTAAAATATAACAAAATTGCCAAAAAATGTCAACTAAGAGCAAATTCTTACAATATAGAAAAAATGGTCGATGAATATATTGAGCAATATAAGATATTGTTAAACTGTAAAAATCGTAAAATTTATAAGGATTGATTCCAGAGCAAAAAGCTCTTCTCAAATCTTTCGATTTTTATTTTCGTTGGTAAATTTAATTCCAGTTTTATTAACTACTATGGAAAAATCAAGAAGACAATAGAGTATATGAAAACACACCACAGAAAACCATTGTTGATAAGGCAAAACACAGAAGAATAATACAAACATATGGAAGAAATAGAAAGTACAAACGTTGTAATATACTGAAATGTGTAAGATAAGAAGAAACTTGAAGGGTTAAAGTGTGAGTTTTTGATGGATCGTATTTAAACCAAAGGAATGGCAAATACAACTAATTGTAAAAGTGAGCTAAAGTTCTAACGAGAAAATTTTTTATATAAGGGGCTTTATTATGGTAAAAATATCTGTGATTATACCTGCGTATAATGTTGAGAATTATATAGAAAAGACATTAAAAAGTTTAACTCTTCAGACGTTTAAAGATTTTGAAGTAATTATTGTTAATGATGGTTCTACCGATAATACTGAAAACAAAATAAATTCGATCTTAAAAAATGCAGATTTTCCCTGGAAATTGTTAAAACAACAAAATCAGGGCGCCAGTGCAGCAAGAAATAAGGGGTTATCTGAAGTAAAAGGAGAATATGTTTCCTTTCTTGACGGCGATGATTATTACAATGTTTTTTTTCTTGAAAAAATGTATAATAAAGCCAAGGAAAATGATTATGATATGGTTGTTTGCAGTTATATCTTAATCTCAGAAAATGAAAAAATTATCTCTAAATCGTTACAATTAGACGATCTTTTAGGTAAACCTTTGAATGGTAAAGATTTTCTAAAAATAATTTTGCAAAAAGAGATCCAGCCAACGATAAGCAGTATTATTTTCAAAAAAAAGTTATTGATCGACAATAATTTAATATTTACAAAAAAATGTACTAACGGAGAAGATGTGGAATTTTCGATAAAAGCTTTATTTCATTCTAGATTAGTAATTAGCGTTCCTGAACCTTTGGTGTTTTATGTCAAAAGGAAATCTTCTGCTAGCCAAGAAAGTACAGTAAGAGTCTTTCACTTTGTTGGAGCTATGAAAAGAGTTCTAAGGTACTTAGAAAAAAATCATGCTGAGGATGAATTATTATTTTTAATAAAGCACAAACGAATACCTCAAGCTTATATCACTTCGCTTGCCAAAATTTCTAAAAGTAAAAATCCTGAGAATAAAAAGATCTTATTAAAAGTTATTAAGAACCCAAAAGTCAAAGAGACTCTACTTAATTACCAACCAAAAAGTTGGAAAGAAAAGTTGAAATTGAAGACCTTAATTTATTTTCCCAGATTATTTTATTTAGTATATAATAAAAGATTAAATAACCTGGCTCTCCTCCAAAAAGTGTGGGTAGAAAAAATGAAAGATAAACTTATGATTAAATAATTTTGCAACTTTTAGAAAAATTGGAGGAGCTGAGGAGTGAAGAGAAAAAGCTAATATTTTTAAAATCAAAAAGTTCTTTTCTTTAAAGGGAGAGCGAAGGAATCGAGTTTTTTTATCACGAAACTATACAGTTAGTTTTAACAGAAAGTTCCATGAATAAACTAAAAGTTATTAAAAGGATAATGCATGGATGAAACAAATTTGAGATGCTGAGATAGAAAGTTCTTATTATTAGGAGGAGTAGATAGAGATCCATACTTAATGGATAGAATTAGTATTCGATGAGCAACAGTATTAGCACTGACTGTTGAATCTAATTCTCTATTGAAGAAATGCTGCTGGTGAGTTTTTCTAATTGCCTAAGCATCAGTCTGACTTCCCATAATTTAATTTCGTCAAAAAGGAGGAAAAATTTTGGTTTTAATTGTTTGTAGTACACCATTGCAAATTATGAATGCTTTAAATTTAAAGCTTACTCTTTTAAAAAATGATATAGTTGATTTAATTGTTTTAGATCATAGCAAAGACAATATAATTTATTATGAAGAGCTTAAAAAATCGAATTTTTTTAATGATTTGTTTTTTTTAAAATCTAAATATATGAATACTGATAATATCAAAATTAAATGGTTAAGATATTTAAAAGCTATTAACCATTATATAAGAAAAAATAAATTTCTTAGACAGTCTACTGGCTTTGATAAAAAATATGAAGAATTTTTTGTATGTTCACCAGACCTTCCTTCTCAGATCATATATTATCACTTAAAGAAAAATAATCCTTCAATAAGACTCAATATGCTAGAAGAGGGTACTTTTGCCTATCAATATTTTTTACCTCGATATAAGAATAAATTATTAAAAAGAATGTTTATTAAATTTGTTTTTGATGGAAATACACTTAAAAATTATCAAAGAGCTTATATTTATAGGCCAGATTTCATGGAAGAATCTGGAGAAAATATAGAGTTAAAAAAACTTCCATTTATTGATAGAAATAATAATGAAATCGTTCAAATTTTCAACAATGTCTTTGAATATAAAAATACAGATAACACAGAATGGGAACAAAAAGTATTTTACTTTGACCAACCGTTTCAATTTCAATCAATAAATGCAAATGTATTAAAGTTAGTTGATTTTATCAGCACGAAATTAGGCCCTAAATTTCAGTTGAATATTAAATTACATCCTAGAACTAATAAAAACATATTTGAAAATAAAGTAAATGTCATGCAGACTCGAGTACCTTTCGAATTTGTGGTTATGAATAATGAAGTAAAAGATAAAATATTAATATCAGTATTTTCATCAGCTTGCCTAAATCCAAAAATAATGTTTGACGAAGAACCATATGTGATACTATTATATAAAATAATTGACTTGCCGAGGCTGTGGAATTTAAATGAAAGAAACTTCAATTTGGCTTACAAAGTAAAAGAAAGTTATAAAGCCAAGAATAAGTTTTTTATTCCTGAAACTTTCGAAGAATTATCTGAAATTATTGACTTTTTACTTTATAATTCTCAACAATATTCTGAGAGTCAAATGAAAACGGAGAATGATTGATAAATACCAAAATAATTGTTATAATCTTTTTGTATTGTTCAAAAATTGAACGAAGGTGTTGAATATTATGCAAGATAATGAGATACTCATTTTAGAAGAATTAGAAAAGAATTCTAATATAACTCAAAGAGATCTTTCAGAAAAAACAGGTTTATCCTTGGGAATGGTGAATATACTTTTAAAAAAGTTCATCAAAAAAGGATTTGTTAAATTAGAAAGGTTAAACAGCAAGAGTTTCAGGTACATATTAACCCCAGAAGGATTCAAAGAAAAAAGTAAAAAGATAATAGAGTATATGAAGATATAGTATAGAAGAACATTGCTGATAAAACAAAACATAGAAAGAATAATACAAACATATGGAAGAAATAGAACTTACGTTCTATTTGGGAAAGATAAAGAGATGAAGGAAATAATAGAAGGAATATTGAAAGAGTTGAGAGTTAAATACATAACAGAAAACGATCATGAAAAAATAGAAAGCACAGACGTTGTACTATACTGGAATATTGAAGATAAGGAAAAACTTGAAGGCTTGAAGCGTGAGTTTTTGATGGGGGGAATATTATAATAATTATTTCCAAGCAAAACACTGAAAGAAAAAGCAAAAGATAATTCTTTAAATATTTTTATTGATATTTTGGTGAATATTATGGCAAATGCACATGAAAAATTATTAGAAATAGAAAAAGATGAAAGGCTACTTGAGTATAGATTCACTTTTGATGACTTTCTAATGTGGCCCGTTATTAGATGGACACTGTTTTCACAGACTATTAACGCACAATTGGATAACACTTATTCGAAAAATAATGTACCTGAAGAAATTGGATTGAGATTCAAAAATTTTACGGATTTGAGAGACTTAATAAAAAATAAGGTTAAAAATGAAAACGAACAAGATATTGAATATTACTTCAATAGTAATTGGAAAGAAAATTATAAGAAGTTTATAGAACAAGAAATAGGTATTACATTAAATAATAAAAATCGGAAAATCTTTTCTAAAACTAGTTAGCAGAAGCAAAAAGATGGTAAATATTTTGAACAAACGGAGGATTGAATTAATGAAAGTATTAGTTACAGGGTCAGAAGGATTCATCGGCTCACACTTAACTGAACTCTTAGTTGAAAAAGGCTTTGAAGTCAAAGGCTTTGTGCGGTATAATTTTAAAAACGATTGGGGCTGGCTCGAAGATTCCAAATATAAAAATGAGATAGAAATCTACACTGGAGACATAAGGGATTATGATTCTGTATATGATGCTATGAAAGACGTTGATGTTGTATTTCATTTGGCTGCTTTAATCGGAATTCCTTATTCATATATCTCTCCTCTTGCATATATAAAGACAAACACAGAAGGAACATATAATGTATTAGAAGCAGGTAAAAAACTGAAAATAGAAAGAATCATCCACACATCAACGAGTGAAATATACGGCACAGCACAATACGTACCAATAGATGAAAAACATCCGTACAATCCACAATCTCCGTATGCAGCGAGTAAAGCTGGAGCAGACCATTTGGCATTATCTTACTATAGATCCTTTGGAACTCCTGTTACTATTATAAGACCTTTCAACACATTTGGCCCAAGGCAGTCCGCTAGAGCCGTCATTCCAACGATAATAAGTCAAATCTTGGCAGGGAAAGAACGAATAAAACTTGGTAATTTAACTCCTACAAGAGATTTAAATTATGTAAAGGACATTGCAAATGGGTTTATAACTGTTGGTTTACATGAAAAAACAATAGGAGATGTGTACAATCTTGGAACGGGTGAAGAAATATCAATAAGAAATTTAGCCCAAAAGATCATACAATTAATTGGAAAAGACGTTGAAATAATCGAAGATACTCAAAGAGTAAGACCAGAAAAATCTGAAGTTGAAAGGTTATTATCCAATCCAGAAAAAGCAAAAAAAATTGCAGGATGGGAACCAAAGTACTCCTTAGAAGAAGGATTGAAAGAAACAATAGAATGGATTCAAGAAAATCTACAGTATTATAAGACTGACATATATAATATTTAATAGAGGTGGTTTTTATAAAACCAATATTACTTGATGCACCAAATTTAGGGGAATTAGAAAAAAAGTATTTGTGTGATTGTATTGACTCTACTTTTGTTTCTTCTGTTGGAGAAAACATAGGAATATTTGAAAATAAATTTGCTGAATATTTAAAAGCAAAAAAAGCCGTATCAACCCAAAGTGGAACCGCTGCGATTCATCTTGCTTTGTATGAATTAGGAATTGGACCAGGTGATGAAGTAATTATACCTGTACTTACGTTTGTTGCAACAGTAAATCCCATAAAATACGTTGGGGCAACCCCAGTTTTTGTTGATGTTGACCCTGAAACTTGGAATATGGATCCAAATGAAATAGAAAAACACATAACAAACAAAACAAAGGCTATAATACCAGTCCATTTATACGGTAACCCCTGCGATATGGACAAAATAATGGAAATATCAAAAAAATATAATGTACCAGTTATCGAGGATGCAACAGAGAGTTTGGGAGCATCATATAAAGATAAATTCACAGGAACTTTTGGGGAAATAAATGCTTTTAGCTTTAATGGAAATAAGATCATGACAACCGGTGGCGGAGGTATGATTGTAACAAACAATGAAAAAAAAGCTGATCATCTTAAGTTTTTAGTCAACCAAGCTCGAGACGAAAGCAAAGGCTATTATCATCCGGAAATAGGATTCAATTACAGAATGACAAACTTAGAAGCAAGCTTAGGCTTAGCTCAATTTGAAAGACTTCCTGACTTCCTAAACAAAAAAAGAAAGTTTGCAGAAATATACAAACAAGGCTTTGAAAACAACGAAAAAATAACCTTTCAAAAGTCTTATGAAGGTGCTGTAAGCTCATATTGGTTACCTTCAATAAAAGTTGAATCCCATAAAACTATACCAGAAATTCAAAAGGAATTGAAAGAAAAAGGGATACCAACACGAAGAATCTTTGTGCCAATTGTAGAATTTCCACCTTATAAAGAGTATAAGAAAGAAGAATACAAAAATGCCTATGAAATATATGAAAAAGGACTAAATTTACCAGGATCAACAATGAACGATTTTGAACAGATTGAATATATAGTAAAGGTGTTGAATAATGTCAAATAGCATAGTGTTAGTTGGTGGAGGGGGACATTGTAAAGTAGTCCTTGATGTAATTAAAGAAAATAATTATTATGATGAAATCTGTATAAGTGATCTAAAAGAAAATATTGGTAAAGAAATATTAGATATAAGAATAGAATACACTGATGATCAACTAGATGATTTGTTTAAAAAAGGAATTAGCTTTGCATTTGTTTCGATGGGAAAGATAAATATTAATGATCAGAGAATGAAATTATACAAAAAAATCAAAAATATTGGTTTTAATATTCCAAAAATAATTTCAAAGTCTTCAAACGTTTCTATTTATACAGAAATAAGTGAGGGAACATTTGTTGGGAAAAACGCTGTTATTAATCCAGGGGTTAAAATTGGCAAAAACTGTATAATAAACACAGGTGCAATTGTAGAACATGACTGTATAATTAGGGATAATGTCCATATAGGGCCAGGTGCCGTTTTGAGTGGGGGAGTAACGGTGGGAGAAAATTCATTTATTGGAACGGGAGCTATGATAACTCAATATTTAAACATAGCAAGTAACACATTGATAGGTGCTGGAGCAGTAGTTGTAAAAGATATCAATGAACCTGGGGTATATGTAGGGAATCCGGCTAAAGAAATAAGGAAGGAATAAAACACATGAAAAAAATATGTTTTTTTACAGGAACTCGAGCTGAGTATGGGCTATTATATCCTTTAATGAAATTAATAAAAGAAAAAAATGAGTACGAACTTCAAATAATTGCATCTGGAATGCATCTTTCACCCGAATTTGGATTAACTTATAAAGAAATAGAAAAAGATGGCTTTAAAATAAATGAAAAAATAGAGATAGTTATGTCAAGCGATTCAGACATAGGAATTAATAAAGCAATAGGTCTTGGTTTAATAAGTTTTTCTGAGACGTTAAAACGTTTAGAGCCTGATATATTAATCATACTTGGAGATAGATTTGAAGCACTTTCAATGGCTATCGCTTCTTATATAATGAAAATACCTATTGCTCACATTCATGGAGGAGAAAGAACTGAAGGAGCTATCGATGAAGGAATTAGACATTCTATTACAAAGATGAGCTATTTGCATTTTACCTCTACGGCAGAATATAGGAAAAGAGTGGTTCAATTGGGGGAAAATCCTGAAAGGGTTTTTAATGTAGGTGCAATTGGATTAGACAATATTAAAAATTTAAAATTATTATCTAAGGAACAAATAGAAAAATCGCTTAGTTTTAAATTTGGCAATAAAAATATTTTGTTTACTTATCATCCCACTACATTAAACACTGATCAATTGAAGCAAGAAGTAGATGAAATTTTTAAAGCGTTAGAAAAATTAATTAAAATAGGATACAAAATTATAATAACAAAAAGTAACGCAGATGAAGGTGGAAGATTTATAAATCAATTTATTGATAAATTTTCTGTAAGTCAAAAAGATAAAGTATTTGTATCTACGAATTTTGGAACGTTAAAATATCTATCTATTATGCGTTATGTAGATTTCGTCTTGGGAAATTCTTCAAGTGGGATTGTAGAAGCTCCATCTTTAAATGTTCCAACAATAAATATCGGAGAAAGACAAAAAGGGAGAGTTAGAGGAAATAGTATAATTGACGTGAGCCCATCGGAAGAAGAAATACTTAGAGCGGTAAGTATTGCACAAAATATGGATAGAAAAAAAATCAATAATCCGTACGACCAGGGTGGGGCAGCCCGGCAAATTTATGATGTTTTAAAGGATTATCTCGAAAATAATAAAATAAATTTAAAAAAAGAATTTTATGATATAAAATTTTCTATATGAAAGGGTGATTCCTATGCTAAAAAAAGGAGTTTTTATTATTGCAGAAGCTGGAGTTAATCACAATGGTGATATAAACTTAGCATACAAACTAATCGATGAAGCAAAAGAAGCTGGGGCAGATGCGGTTAAATTCCAAACATTTAAAGCGGAAAAAGGCATTTCCAAATATACAAAAATGGCCAGTTATCAAAGAAAGAATTTAGGAGAAGAAATATCACAAATTGATATGGTAAAAAGGTTGGAATTATCATACAATGATTTTGAAAAGTTGAAAAATTATTGCGATAAGAAAGACATAATTTTTTTGTCTACACCTTTTGACGAAGAAAGCGTGGATTTTTTGGACAAATTAGTACCATATTATAAAATTCCTTCAGGGGAAATTGTGAATTATCCATATCTAAAGCATATTGCAAGTAAAAATAAACTAATAATAATGTCCACAGGAATGGCCAACTTGTCGAATGTAGAAAAGGCTTTAGATACAATACATTCAGTGAATAAAACGGTAGAAATCTATTTACTTCATTGTACTACTAACTATCCCTGTCCATATGATGAAGTTAATCTAAAAGCTATGTTGACGTTAAAAGAAGCTTTTAAGCTTCCTGTAGGGTACTCTGATCACACACTTGGAATAGAAGTACCTATTGCAGCAGTTGCTTTAGGAGCTCAAGTAATAGAAAAACATTTCACTTTAGATAAAAATATGCCTGGACCAGATCATAAAGCTTCTTTAACCCCCCCCGAATTAAAAAGCATGGTAAAAGCAATTAGAAATATTGAAATTGCCTTAGGAACTGGAATAAAAAAACCCAATAAAAGTGAAGAAGAAATAGAAAACGTTGTTAGAAAAAAATTAGTAGCTTCAAGAGATATAGAAGCTGGAAAAATCATATCAGAAAAAGATATTGCTATAAAAAGATCTAATGAAGGACTAGCTCCTGAGTTTTTAGACATCATAGTTGGTAAGAAAATAATCAAAGAAATAAAAGAAGATGAAGGTTATACTTGGCAGCATTTTATGGAGGAATAACTTATGTACAATAATAAAAGTTTTTTAGCTATAATTCCTGCAAGGGGTGGGTCAAAAGGAATAAAAGATAAGAATATAATTAATCTAAAAGGTAAACCATTAGTAGCTTATACTATAGAAGCGGCAAAAGAATCTCAGGTATTTGATGAAATTATAGTTTCAACGGATTCTTTAAAAATTGCTGAAATATCAAAAAGTTTTGGTGCCAAAGTCCCTTTTCTGAGACCAAAGGAGTTGGCTACTGATAATGCTAAAAGTGTAGACGTCATTCTTCATGCTTTGAATTACTACATAAACCAAAACGCAGAATTTGATTATTTTATGTTATTACAGCCAACATCGCCTTTAAGAAATTCCAAAGACATTAAAAATGCTGTTAATTTATTGTTTGAAAAAAATGCTAATTCAGTAGTTAGCGTTTGTGAGACTGAACATTCACCATTATGGAGTAATACACTTCCAGATGATTTGTCACTTGCAAATTTCATTAAACAAGAAATAAAAAATATACCAAGACAAGAATTGCCAAAGTATTACAGAATAAATGGAGTTCTATATATTTCCAATGTTGATTTTTTCATTAGAGAGAAAGATTTTTACGGAGAAAAAAGTTATGCATATATCATGCCACCTGAGAGATCTATAGATATCGACAACTTGGTCGATTTGAAATTAGCAGAGATATTGTTAGGGGGCGACTATGAAGATAAAAGAGATCAATGATTTTACTTTGATAAGTAAAGATGCAACTATGGATCAGATAATTGAGAATTTGAACAAATCAACTTATAAAATACTTTTTGTTTCTGAAAACAACAAAATCCTTGGCACCCTTACTGATGGAGATATTAGAAGATATATTTATGACAAAAAAAATAACTTATCGAAGTTAAAAGCTATAGACATGATGAATTCAAAATTTAAATATATATATGAAGATGAATATGAAAAGCTATCATATAATGATCTTCTAAAATACAATGTTGAATACTTGCCAATTTTAAACAAGAACATGGAGATTATCAAGGTAATAAGAATCCCCATAAATTTTCAAGAAATATCAAAACTAAAAACAAAAGTCTTGATAATGGCTGGGGGGAAAGGCACAAGGCTTTACCCTTTAACTAAGGTTGTTCCTAAACCTTTGGTACCTTTTAGAGATAAAACAATAATAGAACAAATAATGGAGCAATTTATAAATTCTGGATTCGATGAGTTTATTTTAAGCGTTAATTACAAAAAAGAGCTTATTAAAAATTATTTTATGGACTTAAAGTATGATATTAAATACATTGAAGAAAAAGATTTTCTTGGAACAGCGGGGAGCATATCTTATCTAAGGTTTTACGATATAACAAAACCTTTTTTTGTTGCAAATTGTGATGTTTTATTAAATATCGATTTTTCCGAAGTGCTTGAATATCATTTGAAAGAAAATGCTGATATTACCATTATTTCTTCAAAAGAAAATATCGATGTTGCTTACGGAGTAATAAGATTTGACGAAAAGAACAATTTTTTGCAAATAGATGAAAAGCCTAATTACGAATTTTTTGTAAATACAGGTATATACGTTCTAAATCCAGAAATAGTTGACTTAATCGATTTAGAAGAAAAGATAGATATGCCTGAATTATTAAAAAGAGCAATGGTCGCTAATAAAACCATAAAAGTTTATCAATCGAGATCAAAAATGACTGACATTGGTCAATGGGAATATTATAAAAGATTTTTGCAGTTGAAACAGTACAATAATTCTTCGCATTAAAAGTTCGTTTTTAAAACTGAGCAAAATTATGGGAAATTTAGTTTTTTCACTTTTTAACAGGTTAAAAATATAGAAATTTTTAAGGAAAAAGAAAGTAATATGAAGAAGGTAGAAAATGATAGATTCAATTAAAAAGATAATGAACAACAGGGTAGTTAAAGCAGGTAGTTGGTATACTTTTACTAATTTTTTTACAAAAGGGATAGCCCTGTTAACACTACCTATTTTTACAAGATTGTTAAGTACAACAGACTATGGAATAGTGTCTCTCTTTACTTCTTGGGCGGGCATTTTTTCAGTAATCATTAGTTTAGATTTAGCTTGGTCTACCCAAAGAGGAAAATTTGAATTCAAGGATGATTACAATAGGTATATTTCGAGTGTTGTATTTTTATCGTTATTGATATTTTCATCCTTTTTGTTATTGTTTATAATATTCTCAGATTTTTTCTCTAATATAACCTCTCTCTCAAAAGGTCTATTTTTTATAATGGTCTTCCATTCGTATTTTCAATTCATGCACAATTTATCCTTTGCAAAGTTTCAAGTGGAATATAAATATAAAGTAGTTTCTATTATTACGATCTTTAGCTCTATTATCGGAGTATTACTTTCAATCTATTTAATACGAAATTTTTTTGTAGGTAGTTCTTATTTAGGTAGGATATTAGGTACTTTCCTTCCAAATGCAATTCTTTCTATCTCCTTTATATTTTATTTTTTGCTGAAAGGGAGAGAATTTGTAAATCTAAATTACTGGAAATATGCGTTGGTTTTCTCAGTGCCTTTTATTTTGCATAATATTTCCGGAATTATTAATGCCCAATTTGACAGAATTATAATAAATCAATATTTAGGGCCATCGGAAACTGGTATTTATTCTTTTGCCTACAATGTAGGTATGATAGTAAGTGTTTTTTTTATGTCTATTAATCAAGCTTACATTCCTTATTATCTGGAAAAGATGGAAAATAGGGAATATAAAAAGATCCTCTTTATTTCAAAAAATTATAGGAACTTATTTATTATTTTTTATAGCGTAATACTCTTTATTTCCCCAGAAATAGTTAAATTAATGGCAGAGAAGAGTTATTGGGAAGGTTTAGGTATAATTCCCTACATCTTTTTGGCTTATTTTTTTAACTTTATGTATAATTTTGAAACCAACACTGAGTACTATTATAAAAAAACACAATATATACCTATTGGAACTATGTTAGCGGCTGCAGTTAATGTAATTTTAAATTACATCTTCATACCTAAATATGGATATTTTGCAGCAGCTATTACTACAGATATTTCATATTTTGTTTTATTTGTTTTCCACTATTTAATTACCAAATATAAAATGAAGAAGCCTATGTTTGGATTGAGATTCCACCTGGTTTCATTTTTTGCTGCGATTGGAATAACCTTATCCTTTATAATTATAAAAGATCTAGTTTTCGTCAGATATGCGTTGGCAGGTTCTACATTGATAATAGGGTTAATATTCTTAGAAAGGAGTGTAGCAAATAATGAATGAAAAAAAACCTATATTGAGTTTTTGTATTCCCACATATAACAGAGCAGATTTCGTAGTGAAAAGTGTTAAAAGTATATTGAAATATCAAGGGGACGATATTGAAGTTGTAGTTTCAGATAACGGCTCAACTGATGATACCGTTAAAAAATTAAAAGAAATTCATGATAATAGGCTGAAAATATCTTCAAACGAGTCGAATTTTGGTTTTGAATTTAATCTAGTTAAAGTGTTAAAGTTGGCTCATGGAGACTTTCTTTTTTTATTAAGTGATGAGGATACTATTTTGAGCGAAAAAATTAATAAATTGATAAAAATTTTAAAAAATGAGAATTATGGGTTGATTGTAACTTCTTTAAAAGATGATAACTTAACTAATGCTAATATGGTTGAAGCCAAAAATTATAACTTGAAAAAATTGATCAAAAATGTATTGAGACCAGTTTATCAATTGGTTAAGTACAGAAGAGTTATTACAAAAAATGGATATATGGTTTATTATTCTAAAAATTCATTTGATAAAATCAACACAATGAAGTTAATTTTTGCTAGAACTTATTTGACTGGAATAATTCTAAAGCGAGATTTAATATACAAAGATTCTTTTGATATCGATAATTTACTCTCAAAAGATTTTGCCATTTATCCGTTTGTATTTCTTATGCTGTTAATTAACAAAAGAAGCCGTACACTTTTTACCCAAGAATCATATGCTCTCAGAAATACCGCCCCTTCTCACAGTTATGCCTTGGATGAAAAAAAAGAACACGGAGTACCATACCCACATCCTCTTTCTAGATATTGGCAAATGCAATGCCAAATGAAATGGTTAGAAGAATTAGGTCTGAATCAGGATGAGAAAAAAATATTGAGTGCTTACTTGTTTGAAAGGTTTATTTATGCTTGCATAGGTAATTATGAAAGATTCACTTCTGAAAATGAAAAAAAATTATCTCCCAAAGAACTAAAAAAAGAAGCAAAATATTATTTATATTTATCGAGACAAAAAATGAAAGAAATAAACAATTATGCAGATTATCAAAATAAATTGCTGGTTTTAGGAGATGACTTCTTGAATAAAATAATTTATAGGTGATTCTCACAGGGAAAATAAGGTTCTTGCAAAAATAGGCAGGTAATAGACACTTCTCAAATTAAATAAATATTTGAATGTTTTAAAGGGAGGCCTTTAGATGAAAGTTGTAATACTAGCAGGTGGATATGGAACAAGGTTAAGCGAAGAAACAGTAAACATACCAAAACCCATGGTTGAAATAGGAGGAAAACCTATATTATGGCATATTATGAAGATATATTCTCACTACGGCTATAATGATTTTATAATATGCTTAGGGTACAAAGGTTATATAATAAAAGAATATTTTATGAATTATTTTATGCATATGAGCGATATTACAGTTGATTTAAGCAATGGTGGAATAAAAGTGCACAATTCTAAAGCTGAAAACTGGAAAGTGACTTTAGTAGATACGGGATTGGATACAATGACTGGTGGTAGAATTAAAAGAATAAAAGATCACTTAGATGGAGAAAGGTTCATGCTTACATATGGAGATGGAGTAGGAAATGTAAACATTAATTCTTTGGTCGAATTCCATGAATCGCATGGAAAATTGGTAACCATGACAGCTGTACAACCTTCTGGCCGTTTTGGAGCTTTGAGAATAAACGATGAAAAAAAAGTTGAAAGCTTTGTCGAAAAACCTGCAGGAGACGGAGCCTGGATTAATGGGGGTTTTTTTGTTTTAGAACCTCAGGTAATAGATTATATTAAAGACGATAACACTATCTGGGAACGAGAACCACTGGAAAACTTAACAAAAGAAAGTCAATTATTTGCATATAAACATGAAGGCTTTTGGAAACCGATGGATACGTTAAGAGACAAAATTGAATTGGAAAGATTATGGAGTACGAAAGAAGCTCCTTGGAAGGTATGGTAAATGGATTTACTATATTAATCACAGGGGGTACAGTAATCGATTAGCCATAGCAGGTGCAAAAAAGCTATAGGAAAATGAACTGATGAAATCAAATAGTAATATAGAAAAATTCAAAAAAGATTTTAATTGGAAACCTCAGGTAAAACTGGACGAAGGATTGGCTAAAACAATTGAATGGTATAGAAAAAGATTAGGAGAGAAAAAAGGTGTTTTATAATTTCTTTAAAAACAAAAAAATATTGTTAACAGGACATACTGGTTTTAAAGGGAGTTGGCTAACTGCATGGCTATTAAAATTAGGTGCAGAAGTTTGTGGTTTTGCTTTAGAACCTAATACTGATCCAAGTATGTTTCAGATTTTAAAATTAGAAAAGAAAATTGAACACAATATAGGAGATATTAGAAACTCCTTAGAAATAGAAAAAGTCGTTGATGAGTTTCAACCAGCGATAGTTTTTCATTTGGCAGCCCAACCGCTAGTTAGGGTATCGTATGAAGAGCCAAAATTAACTTATGAAACGAATGTAATTGGGACACTTAATCTTTTTGAAGCAGTAAGAAAAGTTGAAAGTGTAAAAACTATAATAAATGTAACAACGGACAAATGCTATGAAAACAAAGAGTGGGTATGGGGGTATAGGGAAGATGAACCCATGGGAGGGTATGACCCTTACTCTTCAAGTAAAGGTTGTGTAGAACTTTTAAGTTCTTCCTATAGAAGAAGTTTTTTTGAAAAAAGAAATATAAATTTATCAACGGCAAGAGCGGGAAATGTCATTGGTGGAGGAGACTGGGCAAAAGATAGATTGATACCTGATGTAGTAAGAGCACTCTCCAAAAATCAAGAAATAAAGATTAGGAATCCTCAGGCTATAAGACCATGGCAGCATGTTCTTGAACCTCTGTATGGTTATCTTTTGTTAGCAAAGGAAACATTTGAGAGCAACCAATTTGTAGGTGCATGGAATTTTGGGCCCTACGATTCAGATATTTTAACAGTTGAAGAAGTGGTTAAATTAGCAATCAAAAAATGGGGAAAAGGAAGTTACATCGAAGAAAAAAATATTGAAAAGCTTCATGAAGCTATGATGTTAAAGCTGGATATTAGTAAAGCGAGATATTATTTAAAATGGGAACCTACTTACAACTCTACACAAGCAATCGAAAAAACAATAGATTGGTATAAAAATTATTTTGAAAACATGTCAGATATGTTTGAGTTCACGCAAAAACAAATAGGGGAATTTGAAAATGAGATTGAGGTGAAAAAATGGAAGAAGATTTAAGATATCAAATAGGAGTTGTTCCTGTATTTTTAGATATAGAATTAGGAGCATATAATGTTAAAGAAGTCAATGGATACTTTAAGAGATAAAAGAAAGCTCGATGATTTTTGGATTGGAGGTAAGCCTAAATGGGAACTATGGGAGTAAAGGTTTTTCTTACTGGAGGTACCGGATTTGTTGGAGCTAATCTGGTGAGAGCTCTTTTGAAAGAAGGATATGATGTTCATCTTGCGGTGAGGGATACCTCCAAACTATGGAGAATTGAGCAAATATTATCGCATATTACTTTGCATAAGTGCAAATTAGAGGATGTGAATGATCTTAGGCGAGTGTTAAAAAAAATAAAACCTAGAGGAATAATACATCTAGCAGCTTATGGTGGAAGTCCTAATCAAAAGAGCAAAGTCGAAACAATTAACACAAATCTTACTTCATTCATTAATTTGATAGAAACAGCCCATGAAATTGGCTTTGAATGGTTTATTAACACCGGTAGCAGTTCGGAATACGGGATTAAAGACTCTCCTATGAAGGAATCAGATTTTCCAAATCCGATTAACCTGTATGGTGTTACGAAACTTGCTTCAACACTATACGCTCAAGCCTATGCAAAAAAGTTTGGACTTCCTGTTGTTACACTGAGACTTTTCTCCCCTTTTGGATTCTATGAAGATTCTTCAAGACTAATACCTTATATTATTGAAAGTATGATTAAGAAAGTTCCAATCAATTTGTCATGTCCATCGAATGTCAGGGATTTCATATTTATTGAAGATGTTATAGCAGCGTATTTGAAAGTGATACAACATATCTCTAAGTTAGAATCGGGGGATATTTTCAATGTTGGATCAGGTAGGCAACGTACAATAATGCAATGTTTTGAGATATTGAAAAAAATAACTGGTTACAACATTGATCCACGATGGCATTCAACAGAGCCAAGGGACAGCGATTTAGCAAAGATATGGGAAGCTGACATAAGTAAGATAACCTCTAGAATAGGATTTATTCCCCAATATTCATTCGAGGAAGGGCTCTCGAGAACAGTTCAATGGTTCTATAAATATTATGTAAGCTAATCACTGATATGCCAAGCGGTAAAAATCAAAAAAATGTTAAAAATTAACCTAACTGACAATACCGCCATTCATCCTGTTTTTAAGTTTCATATCCATACATATTATACGAGGAGGTGTGGTAATGAAAACTGTTGACTTTATATCAAAAATTCTAATTGAGGAAAATGTACGGCAGGTTTTTGGAATGATCGGAGGAGCTGCTACAAGATTGATCGATTCGCTGAACTCCAATGGTTTGGAGTTTGTTCCTTTTTACCATGAACAAGCCGCAGCTTATGCTGCTACTGCTGCTGCAAAATATTCTCGCCAATTGAATGTGGCTGTTGCTACTAGTGGCCCGGGAGCAACTAACTTAATAACTGGAATAGCCGATGCTTATTTTGATTCGGTTCCAGTATTATTTCTAACTGGGCAAGTAAACACAAGTGACTTTAAATATGAAGGAAAAGTAAGGCAATTAGGATTTCAAGAAACAGATATTGTGAACATAGTTAAACCAATAACAAAGTATGCCTCACTTGTAGATAATTCAAATAAGTTGGTCCATGAGGTTAGAAAGGCAATTTCTATAGCGAAATCTGGCAGACCAGGTCCAGTACTTCTTGATATACCAATGGATATACAAGCTCAGTTCGTAGAAATTGATGAAGAAAATAAAGAATTTAACAGCAATGAGCCTTTAAAAGATCAAATAAAGCCCGATTTAGCAAGGATGGTTCTTGAAAAAATAAAACAATCCAAAAAACCGTTAATTTTGTGTGGTGGGGGGTGCTGCGACTTATCGACAAAAGAGCTTATACTCAAGTTTGTGGAAAAGTACAAAATACCTGTTGTAGTTTCGTTGATGGGTAAAGATTCATTCCCTAATGATCACCCACTTTACAGCGGATTTGTTGGAGCGTATGGAAATAGGTATGCAAATATTGCAATGGTACAATCTGATCTACTCCTGGTTCTTGGTTCAAGATTGGATACTAGACAAACTGGGAATAATCTTGCTCCATTTCAGAAGAAATGCATTATTCAAGTTGATATAGACGAAAACGAGATGAATCAGAGAGTTTCAAACGAAATATCCGTTGTAAGTAGTATAAACAGTTTTTTGAAAACTCTTCTGGATTTCTCTATACAAGATCAAGAAAAGAAAGCATTGAACAGAAGCAACTGGCTTTTCTTTTTGGAACAGTTGAAGGCCAAATTTCCAGTTATTGGGGAACCAATTAGAGCTGGAGTGAAAGAATATCACTATAATCTAGCAAAGGAAATATCGGATCATCTTTGGGAGGATGACGTGATTTGCGTCGATGTTGGTCAAAATCAAATGCTGGCCGCGCAAGCGATAGAAATAAGAAAGAAGCAGAGATTTATCAATAGTGGTGGCATGGCACCGATGGGGTATTCACTACCTGCAGCAATTGGGATTTCCCTTCAGAATAATAGTAAAAGATCCATTGTTATCACAGGAGACGGTGGATTCCAAGTTAATATACAGGAGTTAATAACAGTAGCAAAAAGAAAACTTCCAATAATTATCTTTGTATTCAATAATCATAGTCTTGGAATGATCAAGCAATTCCAAGAATTGTATTTAGATTCTAGATTTGTAGGTACAGATAGTTCGGGTAACTATTATCATCCGGATTTTGTGGAAATTGCTAAAGCTTATGGAATAAAAGCTTTCAAAATATCAGCTAATTCAAAAACATGGAGAAGAGACGTAACAAATATTCTAGATAATTCTTATGGACCAGTGTTAGTAGACGTTGATCTTGATTATCAGACGTATATATATCCGAAGCTAGAATTCGATAACGTCATTGATTCTCCTCTACCAGATTTAAGCGATCTTGAGAAAGCAGGACTACAAAAGCTAATTAGTAAATTGAACACTGAAGATCAAGGGGTATAGGGAAGATGAACCTATGGGAGGCTATGATCCTTACTCTTCAAGTAAAGGTTGTGTAGAACTTTTAAGTTCTTCCTATAGAAGAAGTTTTTTTGAAAAAAGAAATATAAATTTATCAACAGCAAGAGCAGGAAATGTCATTGGTGGAAGAGACTGGGCAAAAGATAGATTGATACCTGATGTAGTAAGAGCACTCTCCAAAAATCAAGAAATAAAGATTAGAAATCCTAAGGCCATAAGACCCTGGCAGCATGTTCTTGAACCGTTATATGGCTATCTTTTGTTAGCAAAGGAAACATTTGAGAGCAACCAATTTGTAGGTGCATGGAATTTTGGGCCCTACGATTCAGATATTTTAACAGTTGAAGAAGTGGTTAAATTAGCAATCAAAAAATGGGGAAAAGGAAGTTACATCGAAGAAAAAAATATTGAAAAGCTTCATGAAGCTATGATGTTAAAGCTGGATATTAGTAAAGCGAGATACTATTTAAAATGGGAACCTACTTATAACTCTACACAAGCAATAGAAAAGACAATAGAGTGGTACAAATATTATTTTGAAAGCACGTCAGATATGTTCGAGTACACGCAAAATCAAATAGAAGAATTTGAAAATGAGATTGAGGTGAAAAAATGGAAGAAGATTTAAGATATCAAATATTGGAATTAACAAGAAAATATATTAGAGAAAAACCAAAAGAGGAGTTCTTACCAGGGAAAACACTAATACCCTTTGCGAGAAGAGTTTTTGATGAGAACGAATATGTAAATTTAGTAGATAGCTCTTTAGATGGATGGCTAACAGCGGGAAGATATGAAGAGGAATTCGAACTCAAGTTCGCTAATTTTTTTGGAGTAAAAAGTTGTTCTTTAGTTAATTCAGGTTCTTCCGCTAATTTAATTGCTTTAAGTACTCTTACTTCAAAAAAACTTGGTGAAAGACGTATTAAAAAAGGAGACGAAGTTATAACAGTTGCTGCAGGATTTCCCACAACTGTTAATCCAATTGTACAAATAGGTGCTGTTCCTGTATTTTTAGATATAGAATTGGGAACATATAATATTAAAGTTGAAGATTTAGAAAAAGCATATACAGAAAAAACTAAGGCAGTAATGCTGGCTCACACTTTAGGGAATCCTTTTAATTTGAAAGTTGTCAAAGAGTTTACGGATAGGCATAATCTTTGGCTCATAGAAGATACATGTGATGCGTTGGGTTCAAAATACAATGGACAGTTAGTTGGGACATTTGGAGATATAGCTACTGTGAGTTTCTATCCTGCTCATCATATAACGATGGGGGAGGGAGGCGCAGTTTTAACTAACAGTTTAAAACTCGAACGTATAATAAGATCTTTTAGGGATTGGGGAAGGGATTGTTATTGTAAACCCGGAATGAGCAACACTTGTGGCATGAGATTTAATCAACAATTTGGGACTCTGCCTTTTGGTTATGATCACAAATATGTTTATTCTCATATTGGTTATAATTTGAAAATAACTGACATGCAAGCGGCTGTAGGAGTTGCCCAATTAGAAAAATTAGAAGAGTTCATCGAAAAAAGGAAGTATAACTTTAAAAGATTAAAAGAAGGACTAGAAGAATTCGAAAAGGATTTAATTTTACCAAAAGCTACAGAAAATAGCGATCCTTCTTGGTTTGGTTTTCCAATAACAATTAAAGAAGATTCAAAAATAAAAAGATACGACCTCGTAAATTATTTAGAAAAGAATAAAATAATGACAAGAATGTTATTTGGAGGAAATTTAACCAGGCAACCTGCTTATGAAGATGTTGAATACAGGATAGTAGGAGATTTAAAGAACACAGATTTAGTAATGAATAACACCTTCTTCATTGGAGTGTATCCGGGAATAACTGATGAGATGATAGATTATATGTTACAAGTATTTAAGAACTTCTTTTCCGAAATGGTGGATAAGGCATGATAGTTAGTTCAAAGTGCACAGTAAAGGGTTTAAAAGAAATAAATGAAACATTAAAACTGATAACTTTTGAAATTGAAAAATATGTTCCTTGGGAGCCTGGGATGTTTTTGCAGATGTCTTTAGATAAATATGACCCTTCCGAGCCCTGGCCAAATTCAAGGGCGTTTTCTTTTGCAAGTTATGGAGATCAGGAAGCTAAAATATTGGTTAGAAAAACAGGAGAATTTACTTCCAGACTTTTTAAAGAGTTGAGAAAGAATGATGAATTTTATATTAGATACTGTTTTGGAGATTTTATTTTATCAGAACCTGGAGATAAAGTACTTATCGCTGCTGGAACTGGTGTCTCTGTATTTCTTAGTTATATAGATTATTACATTAAAAAACAGTTGAATGAAAAAGTATTTTTGTTTCATAGCATACGAAACTCAACAGAACTGATAAAAAACTATTTAGATGTGGATATACCAAAAAAAATAAAAATATTCTCTTTTATTACTAAGGAAAGAATTCAAGGTTTTCCAAACAGAAGAATTGAAATTGAAGATATTATGAGTAATATTAGTCTAGATGATCATTACAGTTTTTATATTTGTGGCAATGATGAATTTGTTGAAAAATATGCCATGGGGCTCAGAACGAAAAATATAGATACTATTTATACGGAAAGTTGGGATAAGAGTTTTATTCAATAGTAGAGAATCTCCATGATATTGTTAATCGCATATTCATTTTTTTCAGCATAAGTTAACTAATTTCAGGTCGTACTTTCGCTAACAACGAAGATAAAAAAAGAGTTAGATTGGGAACCCGAAGCATAGTTTGAAGAAGGTATAAAAAGAACAATAGGTAGGTACCTTAAAAACAAAGAATGGATGGATAAGGTTATAATAGGGGAGTAATTGGAGTTTTATGAGAAGAATTATGGTAGGTAGATTGCGATAACGGATCTAAAAAAGAATTTACTAAAAGTTTTTACTGCAAATTTCATATCTTTGGCTGGTAGTTTTGTTAACGGCATTTTTCTTCCCTCTTTATAGTAACTATCTTTCTTGACAGTTCTGCTAGGGATTCAACAATCAGTAGAAAGAACACTTTTCGTTTAGTAAGTGCAGGTATAAAAATGTGGTTATGTAATTTATTTAGAGGCACAACATATGATATATGTTTCTCATATGGAAATAATTTAGGAAATGATAATTCATTTAATGAACAATTGACTTTTGTTATAACTAAAGATAATGAATTTAGGTTGAAGTATAGTTTTAGTGGTAATTTTTTTAATGATGAAAATCTTTATAATTCTGATGAAATTGTAAATATAATCTGGGAAAATCATATAAAAAATGTAATTAGAAAGCAGTAATTTTTACTATTATGGCAGATTATGAATGGTTTGATTGCTCTTGCCAAACCAAAAGTGTACCAAAAACGAGTGTTAGCTAAATGAATAGGGTTTTTCTAGCTATAATTAAGAGTTAGAATAGTTTTATATTTTTTAAAAATTAAACGAAGGTGTTGGCGGGTATATGAGTGAGCGGTTATACAAAATTCTGGGGCAAAAAAGAGGTAAAAAGTATGTTTAAACCCGATCAACCAATTGAATCGTCTAAGGATGATATTTTAGGTAGAGCTTCATTTGCTCAAGCTCTAAGTGATGCTATTCTTAGTTATAAAGAAAAAGACAGTATCGTAATTGGGCTTTTCGGTGCTTGGGGGTCTGGTGCACTTACTAAACGAAAAGTGCACCACCCTATCACACAAATCCTGTATAATGAATTTGGATAAAAAAAATGTACAGGAGGAAAAGAAAGGTGATAGAGATGGTACAATACAATTATATAAGATTTTTGCATTTTAACAAACACAAAAGTCAAAGAGCGATAGCAAAAGAAATGGGGATACACAGAGCGACGGTTAAAAGAGCTATCAAGTAAGGAAGATAGAAGAGAAACTTGGTATCAATCAAAAAGAAGGATAAGGGAAGCAAAGGTAGACACATAAGTACAGCGATGAAGAGTCTTTTGAACTGAGCCATATTATCTGAACTCTTCTTTTAATTTTTGTTATTGGCTTTTAAAAAGGTAGCTTCCCTATAAGCTATAATTTAAATGTGTTGATAAAACAATAAATGATTAGGAGTTGATAGGAATGAATGGTAAGTTTAATAAAATTGAAAGATTTTTCGAAGGTATATTACCGGATGGTAATATAGCCACATTTATGAAAATTATTAAATTTCCATCAACGGTATCTGATTTTTTATTTGAAATAAAAATAAAAAGATTTTTAAGTGAAATAGATAGAATTACTCAAGGTGAAAAGGATAAATTCAAGGAAAAAATCAAAAACAAAAATGATCTGAAATATTTAGGTTTTAAATTGTTGAATATTATTAATGATTCTGACGATGAAAATAAGTGTGTTTTAATTAGTAGATTATTTATTTTATTTATCGAGGAAAAACTAAATGAAAGAGATTTTTTTAGAATTAGTTATTTGATTAATAGGAGTTATTATAAAGATTTATTTGCGCTAAAAAGTTTTTCAAATCAAGATACTATTTCTACGGGTGATTCTATTGCTGATAAAGATGTTCTCGAAAGTTTGTTTAGTTATGGCTTTATAGAAAATAGAGGAATCGATGGGGGTAATTCAAATTTAAATAGTGGAGGAACTATTTATAGTATTAATAGATATGGAATTATCGTAAGGGATATCCTTTAGTTTTATGAAAATGTATAGAAATGATGAATGGATTGAAATAATAATTGAAGATCATAAAAATATGAAGCAAAATTAAAAGACATCGAATTATGATCTAACCAATCTTTATCACGGACATCTAATATGATCTAATGTATTCTTTTTCTTTTTAATATTTTTTGCTGTATAATTGCCATGAGCTCTCAGTTCTTGATTTTGTAATCTGTAATGATAGTTAGGATCATATTGTTTCACCTTGCTTTAGTATTGTTTAAGGATCTACCTTAATCCTTAGACCTCTTCTATGGTGTTCCCTACTAATACGGCTTTGAAAGGTCAATCAACTATTGGTGCTTCAAATTTTGCAAATTCTGATGGTATAAGGTTTAACCCAATAAAATATAAACATCAATCTATTTGGATAGAATGCACTATAGATAACAAAAATGATTAATTTACAGGAACATGGAATTAGTTATTAGTGGTGATAATATGGATGCTGATTTGGTATTTTCAATAAAGAATTCTGACCATAATAAAATTTATGTTGTTAGAGATAATAAAATACTTTTTCGATTAAAAATTAAAGAACCAGATAAAGACAAATATGATTCTTATGACGGGAATTAGATATAATGATGGATGGAATCAAAAATCATCCTTTTGATAGTTTGTATTTTCAAAGAGATAATCACAAAGAAAAGTTCAAAAAATCGATTTATAAGGTATCTTGGCATGGATTTAGTTATAATCAAAATGGAAATATAAAAATGCCAGTTATAAATCTCAAAAACCAAAAAAATCAAAAAGATTTAGAAATAAGACATAAGGGTAAAATTAAAAACGATAAATTGTTTCCATTTCCAATTTGTAGCTTATATATTCCTAAAAATTTTTTTGATAATTCAATAAAATTCCAAAAAATTCAAGATGAAATACCCAAGGACAATATAATTAATGTAAAAAAAGATGTTTTTTCTAGGATTGATTTTTTTATTTTGCCAAAAAATTATAGTGTAAATGACTTTTTTTTGACATCAGCGTTTTTTTTATATTTAGCTTCAGATAATACTTTATTTTCTAGAGAATATCATGGTGAAGTTAGAAAACTGAAAGAATGTCATCCATACAAATCTTTAAAAATTATCGATCATGATATTCTTTATAGAATAATAGAAAATGAAGAAACATATTTACCTGAGTTGGATAATACATATAGCCTATTTATACATAATCCAAATAATCCTTTTGATGTGCTATATAATAGATTAACAAAGAAAGGGGAAGATAGATATTCTCTAAGAGACGAGCATGATAAAGAATTAGAAAGAATAAAAAATATAGATAAAAGCAATGATTAAAAAATTAAAAAGCAGACGATTTGAAAAAAGAATTTTACGATTTTTGTATTTTAACAAACACAAAAGTCAAAGAGCGATAGCAAAAGAAATGGGGATACACAGAGCAACGATTAAAAGAGCTATCAAGCAAGGAAGATAGAAGAGGAAGTTGGTATCAATCAAAAAGGAAGACAAAGGAAGCAAAGGTAGAGACATAGTATGGCGATAGGAATACAAGCATGTAAGATAGGGAAAACAGGGGGGATATTGTTTGGATTGTCAAACTAAAGGAGGTTTATAAAATGATAGAATCAGAGATGAGAAAATTGGATCCTGAAGAATTAATCAATTTGTCTGAAACGAATACTTCTGACTTTCGATGGAATCGTTCTTATATTTATAAAGTTGCATTTGAAAAATATGAGGAAAGTGGTGAGAAAGATAAACTTGAAGATTTAAGGAAAGAAATATTGATTTTCGATCTTTCTACACATAACTCTCCAAAAAAAAGATTTGATTCCATGATGAGTGGAACTACTGATAAGGGAGAAGAATGGAAATATCCTGATTTAGAAAAGCATTTCCCCAAAGAAGCTATTGAGTACTATAAAAACAGGGCGAATGTTACTAATAATCCTATATTAAAAGCTAGATATAGTGATGTTATATGGGAACGTGATAGAGATGCTGATTGTGCTCGTTTGGCTGTAAGCGCCTATCTTGATTGTTGCCCAATTTATTTTACTAACGAATGGGATCATGAACTCGCTGACTCCCTGGATAGAGCCTTAGCAATCTCTTCAATGATAAAAGACCAGAGCTTAATAGATGAAAGTTTGAAAAAGCATTACGAATTCATAAAACAATTGGTAGAAAAAAGAAGATTTCGATACTTGCTTGAAATAATTGAGTCAATTTTGAATCGGGAAAGAAAGATAGGAGATCAAATAGATTACGAATATCTTATTTCAATAATAGAAGCTGCTATTACTGATTATGTTCTAAATATTCCAGATAGTTTTCATTTACAGAGAAGTTTTTTGAAGCTATTAGCAAAAATATGGCAAATTAGAAAAAATGAAGATGAACACCAAAAAATAAAAATCAGAATTGCTGAGTCTTTTAACGAAGAAGCTGAGTGGAAAAAAGTGAATTATCCCAACGGAAACATGGTTGCCGCAATCTTTTATGAAAAAGCACTGCAAGCATATATGGATTTAGGTAAATTTCCCGAAAAGGTGCAGGAATTAAAAGTCAAAATACAAGAGGCGAATGAGGCTGCATTGAAGACAGAATATGAAATAGTATCGGCAGAGGTAAGACTACCAAAAGAGGAAATAGATGAATATTTAAGAATGTATGAAGGACGTGAGACGATAGAAATAATCAAAATAATGAGTTTAGATAAAAACCTTATTCCTTCGTATGAGGAAGCAAAACAGCAAGCAATCGAGCAGGCAACACAATTTGTTTTTCAGCATATTGCTCAATTATCACTAATGAAAGGAAATATTTGTGTTAAATATATTTCTGAAGAAGATGAAAGATTTGAATATGACACGATACTAAATTTTCAAATGAGTTACCGAATAATCACCTCTATGTTATTAAATGAAATATTTACATTACTTGAAAAAGAACACCCAAAATATATTGATTCTTTGACTCAATATTTATCATCATCTGGAATAATAGATGAAAAGAGAATAGAAATTATTCAACAGGGTCTTCGGGCTTTCGAAAAGAAGGAGTATGTAGCTGCTATTCACATTTTAGTATTTCAAATAGAAGGGGTACTGAGGGATTTACTTGGGAAACTGGTTTTATCAAAATTTTCTTACAGAAATAATGAGATGCGTGAAAGAACGCTTTCTGATATTTTAGCAACTTTATCTCAAATAGAAGGGATAGATAAAGACTTTTTGAAATTTATTGAGATATTTCTTAGTGATATTAGAGGGGACAATTATCGAAATGAGATTGCTCACGGACTTTTGTCATTAGAAGATTTTACAAAAGAAAACGCTCAACTACTACTCTTGATCTTAATACAATTAGCTTCATATAGTATCGTTAAAAAGGATAAATAGACATTTTAAAAATAGAAAATTTTGAAAATGGTAGTAGGTTTTTATGTTGGTTAAAGAATACGTTAATATAACTCGCTTTTCAGAAAATTAATAAAAAAGAGTTTCAAATACTGAATAAGGTTGCGGGAGTAGAAGGGTTATTTGAAAAGAATTATTTTTTAAAACCATTATGTAATGGGTGTTTTAGAGCTTCTAAAGAGAGTAAAATTATAAAAGATAGGGGGGTACGGTATGAGGGCAATGTATGTAGCTGATGTTGGAGATGGTTTGTGCATGGCTCTTCGCACATCTGTTGGAGAAACAATTCAAATTGATTGTGGTAGCCAACAAGGAAGTGATGTAGCATTAAATGGTCTTATGAAATTTTACAATCATTTTTCTAGCCCTGACATCTTTATGCTTTCTCACTTTCATTTGGACCATTACAATGGGCTTATGCTGGCTTCCTCTATTGGTTATTTTCCCATACCTTGGGAAATAAAGGAAGTGTATTATCCCAAAATTCCTAAGTTTCGGGAAAAAGAAGAATTTATGCTTTGCCTATTAACAATGAATCTTAGAGTTTTTGGCAGTGAAACAGGTATTATGGAATATGATTTTTTGAAAACAATATCAAAAATAACCAGAAGGTCTTTTAGATACAAACCTGTCTCTAAAGGTGATGTAATAAATATTGGCGGAACATCCTTTGAGGTTTTATGGCCACCAGCAGTAATTGATGAAGAACGAGCTTTGTCTGTAATACGGCAAGCGATAAACGATTTTAATATAGCAATGGAAGCGGATGAAAAAATAAAAGAACTGTATCAACGTGTAGAAAAAGAAGGTTTATTTAGGGCATATTTTGAACAGGAGCAACGAAGTTACTCGGGAGAAAGAGACGATCCCAGTAAGTTGGTGAATAGCGAATATAAAGAGAAAAAGCTTCCCGATGTTGTCAAGAATGCAGATGACTCTCTTAGAAAAGCAGCAAATCATTTAAGCCTCGCTTTATTTGGGGACAACGGGGTATTGTTTTTAGGGGATCTGGAGAATTTCGAAATAAGAAAAGTAGTAAATTATTTGGAATCAGTCGGTAAAAAGAGGTTTTATGTGTTTATAACACCACATCATGGCACACATTGGAACAAGAGTTTAAAAAATATTGAATGCATTTATTCTATCACTTCAAATGGCAGTAAATTACATTCTCGCATAAAGCGAGGGTTTAAGGATATATCTAGAATGTCATTTGCAACTTATGTTAATGGCGATATAGTAGTTCCCCCATTCCTGCCTACGAGATCCCACCGATTTTATCCATGGTGGTTTTATGATGATAAATATTGATGTTGCGTTACCTAAAAGTAAATCAAAAGTTCACTTTGTTCCCCTCATATATACAACGCTGTACTTAAAAAAGAAAAGACTTAGCGTGCGGAAAAGCTGACCACAAAGTAAAGGAGGTTGGAAAAACGCTACCTTAAGCGAGTACAATGCTTAGTCTGAATGTAATTTAATCTCCTTTTTACTAAAACATGGAAAGTTATTCTAGGTACTCGTTTTGTAGTTCTTGCATTAGCATATTGAGATTGTCTTTGTCAATTTGATCCTCATGCCCTTGGATTATAGATGAAAAAAACTCATACACATCAGGATCTTTAATTATCCAGTAGATTTGATTATTTGAAATAGCAGCTTCCACGATTTCATTAAGTTGTTCCGAAGTAAAATCGTTATAGTTTGATAGCTTCTTGACCAATGTATGAGTTTGTGCAAATGACCTACTCGCAGCTAAATCACCTATAAGTGATTCCTTTTCAAGCTCACTCGCAAGCTTGATATTTGGAAAGTGCTCTTGGAAGAATAAGGAGAGTCTCTCGTAGTACACTATCTGTGATCTCTTTTTTTCAGTCCATTCTTGACTAAGAAATTCCATAAAATTGTTTCGGTCTACGATTGAACGGTAATCCTTATCGTCGGTTATGAAATGAAGGTTTTCGCCAACCGGGACATTCTTAAGTAGCGCTTCCCAGTTAATCGCATCTCCTAGAGAGCCACCCTTCCCAGGGGGATTGCCTACCTTCATACGCACACGCGCCTTATCCACCAGATTATCATCGATAGAAATCCGTTTTGCTTTTTCAAATAAGTTCTTTATAGTCACATCTGCTTTCAGCGTCTGTTTCGCAACATCTTTCATGATCTTATCCACTAAGGTGGAACGTTGCTTCTCACATTCTTCCAGGAGTTGTTTCAGGGTTGGATATTGCTCATAGTCTTTACAAAGTTGTGGAAACTGGGGCTTTAGTTTAGGTTCCTGTAACTGCTTCAATGCGTCCATTATTCTGTTTTCTCTGTTGCGCCGAAACTCATCTACAACTTGTTCTGGTAAGTATAGTATCACCTCTTCTGCTCAAGCAGAACACCAAGTTTTTTTAGTTCCTCTAAGTCTTCTTTGGTGAAATGATAAAAAGACAGAAAAATATTTGTGTCTATAAAGAGATACATACAACTCACTCTCCTAATTTGTTTTTTTGAATCTACCGTAGCATATCATATCATAAAACTTATGTAGCTCTCTTGGTGAGAATCTTAAATATTTTCCTGAGTTTGACAGTTACAAAAACGTAAGAATCCTAAAACAGACATGAATAATTGAAAAAAAGCGTTTTTTGCTTTCTCTGTTTTTCAAAAGTGTCACTACATGCCTTCTTTTTTCTTTGTTTATAAGTGTTTTAGACTTACGCTTTGCCACCTTCTAATCCTCAAATTTCCTCGTTTTGGTCCTGTAGTTTCAGTTTCTCTATGAATTCCTCATACGGGTGTGCTTACTAAACGAAAAGTTTACCACCCTATCGCACAAATCCTGTATAATAAATTTGGCAAAAAACTGTACAGGAGGAAAGAAAGGTGATAGGGAAGATACAATACAATTATATAAGATTTTTGTATTTTAACAAACACAAAAGTCAAAGAGAGATAGCAAAAGAAATGGGGATACACAGAGCGACGGTCAAAAGAGCTATCAAGAACCCAGAACAGAAGTATCATATGAACGCTGATAGAGATAAACCAGTAAATGGTGATTTTGAAAAACGTATCAAACATTTGTTAGAGTACAATTCAAAGCAACCCAAGAACCAGAAGTTAACCAAAAGGCGTATATACGAACTCATCCGTGAAGAAGGATACAAAGGAAGTTATTCTTCCTTCACCTATCAAGCAAGGAAGATAGAAGAGAAACTTGGTATCAATCAAAAAGAAG